>JAKFUQ010000029.1 GCA_021732645.1 Rhizobacter sp.
CAACGGCGTTGGAACCCCACCTCCTCATGATGAGCGCGACACCGATCCCGCGCACCTTGGCGATGACGATGTACGCCGACCTCGACATCAGCACCATCGACGAGTTGCCGCCGGGCCGCACACCGATCGTCACCAAGCTCTTTGCTGACGGCAAGCGCGAGGCGGTGGTCGCGCGCATCTGCGACGAGGTGGCGCAGGGCAAGCAGGTGTACTGGGTCTGCCCGCTGATCGAGGAAGCGGCTGACGGTGACGCTGCGCCGGTCAAGAACGACGCGCGTTCATCCAGACGGCCGTTCGGCGAGCGCCCCGAACTGCAGAACGTCATCGACACGCACCACAAGCTGACCGAGGCCTTGCCCGGTGTCGGCGTCGGCCTGCTGCACGGTCGGATGAAGGCCGCCGACAAAGCGGCAACGATGGCCCGATTCGTGTCCGGCGAGCTGTCGGTGCTGGTCGCGACCACGGTGATCGAGGTCGGCGTCGATGTGCCGAACGCGAGCCTGATGGTGATCGAGCACGCCGAGCGCTTCGGCCTCGCCCAGTTGCACCAGTTGCGCGGGCGCGTCGGCCGCGGCTCTGTCGCAAGTGTCTGCGTGCTGCTGTACGCCGCGCCGCTGTCGGACACCGGCAAAGCGCGGCTGAAGGCGATGGCTGAGACGACTGATGGGTTCGAGATCGCGCGACGCGATCTGGCCATACGCGGGCCCGGCGAGTTTCTGGGCGCGCGGCAGTCGGGCGCGGCGCTGCTGCGCTTCGCTGACCTGACTGACGATCTGCATTTGCTGCACGCCGCGCGGGCGGCGGCCGAGGTCATGTTGAAAGAGCATCCGGAGGCTGCCGAACGCCAGGTGCTGCGCTGGCTGGGCAGCAAGGCCGATTACCTGAAGGCCTGAGCCGACGCGAGAATGACCCCATGACCCTGACCGAGCTTCGATACATCGTCGCTGTGGCCCGCGAGCGCCATTTCGGCCGCGCGGCGGAGGCCTGCTTCGTCTCGCAACCCACGCTGAGTGTGGCCATCAAGAAGCTGGAGGCCGAGCTGGATGTCAAGCTGTTCGAGCGCGGCAGCAACGAGGTCAGCCTCACCCCGCTGGGCGACGAAATCGTGCGCCAGGCGCAGACGGTGATCGAGCAGGCCGCCGGCATCAAGGAAATCGCTCGCCGCGGCAAGGACCCGGTGTCGGGCCCGTTGCGTCTGGGCGTGATCTACACCGTCGGGCCCTACCTGCTGCCCGACCTGGTGCGCCAGGCCATCGATCGCGTGCCGCGCATGCCGCTGCTGCTGCAGGAAAATTTCACCGTCAAGCTGCTGGAAATGCTGCGCACCGGCGAGCTCGATGCCGCCATCATCGCCGAGCCCTTTCCCGACGCGGGCCTGGCGGTGGCGCCGCTGTACGACGAGCCGTTCATGATCGCGATGCCGAAAAAGCACCCGCTGGCGCGGCGCAAGCGCATCCCGGCCGACGAGTTGAAGCAGGAAACGATGCTGCTGCTGGGCACCGGACACTGTTTTCGCGACCATGTGCTCGAGGTGTGCCCCGAGTACGCGCATTTCTCCAGCCATTCCGAAGGCATCCGCAAGAGCTTCGAGGGCTCGTCGCTCGAAACCATCAAGTACATGGTCGCCTCCGGCATGGGCCTGACGGTGGTGCCGCAACTCAGCGTGCCGGCCGAGCCCGACAGGCACATCGCCTATGTGCCGTTCTCAGACCCGGCACCGACCCGTCGGGTGGTGCTGGTGTGGCGGCGCACCTACACCCGCTACGAAGCCATCGCAGCACTGCGCAACGCGATCTATGCGTGCCCGCTGGTCGGGGTGCAGCGCCTGTCGTGATGGCAGCGCTGCGAGCGCGGAATGGGCCGCGTCGATAGACTGGAAGTTCTGTTTTCAATCCGCACCCACGTCCTTTCCTCTCGCAGGAGTTACCCATGGTCAAAAAAGCAAAACCGAACGTTGTCCCCGCCGCTGTGGCGTCGAAGATCAACATCGGCATCAGCGAAAAGGACCGCGGCGCCATCGCTGGTGGCCTGAGCCACCTGCTGGCCGACACCTACACGCTCTACCTGACGACGCACAACTTCCACTGGAACGTCACCGGGCCGATGTTCAACACCTTGCACCTGATGTTCATGGGGCAGTACACCGAGCTGTGGAACGCGGTCGACCCGATCGCCGAGCGCATCCGCTCGCTGGGCCACGCAGCGCCGGGCTCGTATGCACAGTTCGGCGCGCTGGCGTCGATCAAGGACGTGCCGTCCACCCCGCCGAAGGCGCTCGACATGGTGCGTATCCTGGTGGAAGGTCACGAGGCCGTGGCCCGCACCGCACGCGGCATCTTCCCGCTGGCCGACAAGGCCGCCGACGAGCCCACCGCCGACCTGCTGACGCAGCGCCTGACGGTGCACGAGCAGACGGCGTGGATGCTGCGCAGCCTGCTGGAGGCTTGAGCCGGCGCCCGGATAATCACCGGTTTCCACGAGCCGCGTGCCCACCGGGTGCGCGACGCCCCATGTCCACCGATTCCATTTCGTCCGCGCTCGACAAGGAAGTCAAGCGCCGTCGCACTTTCGCGATCATTTCCCACCCCGACGCCGGCAAGACGACGCTGACCGAGAAGCTGCTGCTGTTCTCCGGCGCGATCCAGATTGCCGGCAGCGTGAAGGCGCGCAAGGCCAGCCGCCACGCCACCAGCGACTGGATGGAGATCGAAAAGCAGCGCGGCATCTCGGTGGCGTCGAGCGTGATGCAGATGGAATACCGCGACTGCGTCATCAACCTGCTCGACACGCCGGGCCACCAGGACTTCAGCGAAGACACCTATCGCGTGCTGACCGCGGTCGATGCCGCATTGATGGTGATCGACGCGGCCAACGGCGTGGAGCCGCAGACGCGGCGGCTGCTGCAGGTTTGCCGCGCGCGCAATACGCCGATCCTGACCTTCGTCAACAAGATGGACCGCGAGGTCAAAGACCCGCTGGTGCTGATGGACGAGATCGAGCGCGAGCTCGGCATGGAGGTCGTGCCCTTCACCTGGCCGGTGGGCATGGGCAAGGCCTTCCACGGCGTGATGGATCTGCGCGAAAAGCAGATGCGGGTGTTCAGCGCCGGTGAAGACCGCAACCATAACAACGACGAGATATTGGCGGGCCTCGACAACCCGGCCTACGCCGAACGCTTCGGCATGCAGTACGAACAGGCCCAAGGCGAGATCGAGCTGCTGACCGATGCCGCGCCGCCGTTCGATCGCGACGCCTTCCTGGCCGGTCGGCAGACGCCGATGTTCTTCGGCTCGGCCGTCAACAACTTCGGCGTGCGCGAGGTGCTCGATGCGCTGGTCGATCTGGCACCGCCGCCCGGCGAGCGCGCCGCGATTCAGCGGGTGGTGACGCCAGGTGAGTCCAAGTTCAGCGGCGTCGTGTTCAAGATCCAGGCGAACATGGACCCAGCGCACCGTGACCGCATCGCCTTCCTGCGCGTGGCCAGCGGCCATTTCGAGCGCGGGATGCGGCTGAAGGTGGTGCGCTCAGGCAAGGAGCTGCGGCCCAACACCGTGGTGTCGTTCCTCAGCCAGCGCCGCGAGCTGCTCGATGAAGCCTATGCCGGCGACATCATCGGCATCCCGAACCACGGCGTGCTGCAGCTGGGCGACACGCTGACCGAAGGCGAGGCGCTGCAGTTCACCGGGCTGCCGTTCTTCGCACCCGAGATGTTCCGCTCGGTCGAGGTGGCCGACCCGCTGAAGACCAAGCAGCTCAAAGCCGGGTTGACGCAGCTCGGCGAAGAAGGCGCGATCCAGGTGTTTCGCCCGGTTGGCGGCACGGTGCTGCTGCTGGGTGCGGTCGGCCAGCTGCAGTTCGAGGTGGTGGCGCACCGGCTGGAGCATGAATACGGCTGCAAGGCGCGCATCATGCCCAGCCGCTTCCAGGTCGCGCGCTGGGTGACCTGCGACACCGGCGACGGTGCGGCCGCCGACGAGCGCGAGCTCAAGCGCTTCATCGACGGCAACTCACACCGCGTGGCGTACGACGCGGTCGATGCGCCCACCGTGCTGGTCGAATACGCGCCCGAGTTGCGCGCCATCGAGGCCAACTGGCCGAAGATCAAGTTCCATGCCCTGCGCGAGCACGCCGGGCTGGTGTTCCAGAAGCACATCGGCGACTGACCTGGGATGGCCCGCCCGACCGAGGCGTGGAGATTCAGCGTGTCAACCCGCTACCCAGTCGCCTGACTTGCCGCCATGCTTTTCGAGCACCCGGATCTCACCCATCACCATGCCGCGGTCGGCGGCCTTGCACATGTCGTAGATGGTGAGCAGGCCAATCTGCACGGCGGTCAATGCCTCCATTTCGACGCCGGTGCGCCCCAGCGTTTCGACCTGGGCGGTGCAACGGATGACGCTGGCGGCGTGGTCGATGTCGAAGTCGACGCTCACCCGGGTGATGGGCAGCGGGTGGCACAGCGGGATCAGCTCGGCGGTGCGCTTGGCGGCCTGGATGGCGGCGATGCGGGCGACGCCCAGCACGTCACCCTTCTTTGCCTGTCCGCCCTCGATCAGCGCCAGCGTGGCCGGCAGCATGCGTATGTGGCCGCCCGCCCGCGCGATGCGGTGGGTTTCGGCCTTGGCCGACACATCCACCATGTGCGCCTGACCGGCGGCATCGAAGTGCGTCAGCGGCGAGCCGGTTGGGGTTGCGGCGGGTGGGGTCATGGCAGGAAACAATGCAGCAATGTCGAGTTGGCATCATAGTGAGGCCGCACCCTGCCGCTGCGAAAGCATTCTTGATCCGCAAACTTCCCCCGTCACCCCGCCGCATTGACATGCCCCTGGTGCGTGCCGTCAGGCGTCGGCTCGGGGTCATCGGCGTGACGCTGATGGCGGTGGCGCTGTCGCCCGTGGCGCAGGCCCAGAACAATCTGCCAGAGCTCGGCGACAGCGCCTCAGAAGACTTCAGTCTGTCCACCGAGCGGCAGCTCGGTGACGCCATCATGCGCGACATCCGGCGCGATCCGGACTTCCTCGACGACCCGATCCTGATCGAGTACCTGCAGTCACTGTGGCAACCCTTGTTGGCGGCGGCCCGGGCGCGCGGCGACCTGGGCCCTGACTTGAGCGAGCGCTTCCCGTACCAGCCCTTTCTGGTGAGCGATCCCAGCGTCAACGCCTTCGCGCTGCCCGGCGGCTACATGGGCGTGCACCTGGGCCTGATGGCGATCACGCAAACGCGACACGAGCTGGCCTCGGTGCTCGCGCACGAAATGACGCACATCAACCAGCGTCACATTGCGCGCAGCTTTGCCAACAGCCGACAGCAATCGCTGATCAGCATCGCGGCAACCATCCTCGGCGTGCTCGCGGCGAGCCAATCGGGCGGCAGCGACGCTGCAGGCGCGCTGATCACCAGTGGGCAGGCGGTGGGCATCCAGGGTCAGTTGAATTTTTCGCGCGACATGGAACGCGAGGCTGATCGCATCGGGGCGTCGGTGATGGCCAGTGCCGGCTTCGATCCGGCCGGCATGGCCTCGATGTTCGAGCGGCTGCAGAAAGCCTCGCGGCTCAACGACAGCGGCAACTTCCCCTATCTGCGCAGCCACCCACTGACCACCGCGCGCATCGGTGAAGCTCGGGCGCGCATAGAAGCAGGCGATGGAGGCCGTGCCTCGGCCTTGCCTGCGGTGGTGCTGGTGTCTGGATCGATAGCGACGCCGCTCGAACACGCCGCCGCACTGGCGCGTGCCCGTGTACTGATGGACGCTCGCGTCGATGTGCTGCAACGCTGGCAGCGCCTCGATGCTGCCAGCCCTGCCGCCGACGCCACCCGCGCCGAGAGGTTCGCCGCCGCGTACACGGCCGCACTCGCGTCAAGCCTGCTGCGCGACTGGTCACGCGCCGATGCGTCGATCAAGACGGCCCTGGACCTGGCGCTCGGCAGCGCGGCACCGGGAGCCGTACCCAGCACCGATGCGCCGCCGCCCGATGGGCGTGCGGTGCGCGCCGTGCTGTTGCTCGCCACGGAATCGCAGTTGCAGCGTGGCGATGCGCTGCGGGCGCAGAGCACGCTGACCCGCCTGACGAGGTCGGCTGTCGGCCCGCTGGCTGCCGAGGACGCGATCACCTCGCGCCCGGTGATGCTGTTGGCAGCACAGACAGCGCTTGCGTTGAACGTCCGCAACGACGACGAGGCGCTGCGGCAAAGCGCCGAGCGACTGCAAACATGGGTGGCGCGCTCTCCGTCCGATGCGCAGGCCTGGGGCATGCTCAGCCGGGTCACAGCGCAGCTGGGCTGGCGCCTGCGGTCACTGCGTGCCGACGCGGAATCGCACTACGCGGCGGGCGACTTGGTGGGTGCGATCGACCGGCTGCGCGCGGGCCAGAATCTGGCGCGCAGCACCCAGAGCTCGGCCGACTTCGTCGAGGCGTCGGTCATCGACTCACGCCTGCGTGCCATCGAAGCGCAGCGCAAACAGCTGCTCACCCTGCAACTGGGCTACAAATAAAGCGGTCAACAACGTGGCCAACCCTGGCCGCCTGAAACGCAGCTGCCGTTACTTCGACGAGAAGATCCGCTCCATCGCCACGTCGATCACCACACCGCACAGGCTGTAAATCAGCGAGCCGATCAGCGCGGCCGTGAACCCAGTGACGTTGAACCCCGACAGCACGTTGGCCGCGAAATAGAACATCAGCGCATTGATCACGAACAGGAACAACCCCAACGTGATCACCGTCACGGGCAAGGTCAGCAGCACCAGGATGGGCCGCAGCAGCGTGTTGAACAGACCCAGCACGAAGGCTGCGATCATCGCCGAGGTGAAGCTGGTGACGCTCACGCCGGGATACAGGTATGCCACCAGCAGCAAAGCGGCGGCAAGCAACAGCCAGCGGACGATGATCTTCATGCCGCAAGAATAACCCGGCGTCGACGCAGTTGGCGCCTGGCAGGGTCGGCAAGCCGATGCGCGTCACGGCACAATGCAGCCTGCTGAAGGGGGAGTAGCGAGCGGCACCCCGCCGCCGCGGCAGCCCGTCAATACGGTCGAGGTCGGCAACGATTTCGGCTCGGGCCCGCAGTCAGACCAGCCATGGCATGGCCGGTCCACACCCGCAAGACTCTTTGGCACCTCGGGCGTTCGTGAGAGCGCTGTGGTGCTGCGTCTTCAGCCCTCAGTGCGACACCTGCGTCCGGGTCAGTCCAATCAACTGTCTGGGAGCTTGCGATGAATTCTGTGGCGCCACTGTGGCTGTGGGGGTTTTTCGTGGTGTCGGTGCTGGTGGCACTGTTCATCGACTTCGTGGTGTTGCGCAAGCAGGGCGCTCACGAAGTGTCGGTTCGAGAGGCTGCGCAATGGTCGGTGCTGTGGGTGGCACTGAGCCTGGCGTTCAACGCCTTGTTCTGGTGGGCTCTGACGCAAAGCCCCGACCCGTTGGCCGCCGCGCAGGCCGACACCCGCGCGATGGAGTTCCTGACCGGCTACTTGATCGAGAAGTCGCTCGCCGTCGACAACATCTTCATCTTCCTGATGATCTTCACCTACTTCTCGGTGCCGCCCGCCTACCAGAAACGTGTGTTGATGATCGGCATCATCGGGGCCATCGTGCTGCGCACGGTGATGATCTTGGTGGGCGGCTGGCTGATCGCGCAGTTCCACTGGGTGCTGTACGTGTTTGGCGCGTTCTTGCTGCTCACCGGCATCAAGATGTGGTGGGCCGCCGGCAAGGAACAGTCGCTCGACGACAACCCCGCGTTGAAGCTGCTGCGCCGTGTGCTGCCCGTGTCGCGAGACTTCGACGGCGAGAAGTTTTGGACTGTCGAGAACGGCAAACACATCGCCACGCCGCTGCTGATGGTGGTGGCGCTGGTGGGCGTCACCGACGTGATCTTCGCCGTCGACTCGATCCCGGCCATCTTCGCCATCACCGACGATCCGTTCATCGTGCTCACCTCGAACATCTTTGCGATCCTGGGCCTGCGCGCGATGTTCTTCCTGCTCGCCGCGGTGGCCGCGAAATTCCATCTGCTGAGCTATGGCCTCGCGGTGATTTTGGTGTTCATCGGCACCAAGATGCTGTTGATCGATGTCTACAAGATCCCGGTGCTGGTGTCGCTGGGTGTCGTTGTGGGCGTGCTGGCACTCACCATGGTGTGGAGCGTGCGCACCGCGCCGCAGGCTGGCAAAGCCGATCAAAGCGACGCTGCGGCGTGACGCGGACACGACATTCCGCAGCGCTGGCCCGAAGAATGCGCGTTTCTCCTATGAAACGCGCTTCTCAGTGCGCAGTGCAGGCAGTACGATAGTCACCGCGTTGTGCTGTGACGACGAGGGCTCATGCAGCCCTCCGCCAGTTCGGCGCATCAGTCCCTTATTTGATGGAGATAACAGACATGGCAACTGCGAAAAAGGCCCCGGCCAAGAAAGCGGCACCTGCAAAGAAGGCCGCCGCCGTGAAGACGAAAGCGGCAAAGCCTGTGGCCAAGAAGGCCGCTGCACCGGCCGCGAAGCGCTCGCCAAATGCGGCGTTCATGAAGGCGGTCACGCCGAGTGCGCAACTGGCAGCGATCATCGGCTCGACCCCGATGCCACGCACCGAGGTGACGAAGAAGCTGTGGGAGTACATCAAGGCCCACAAGCTGCAAGACGCGACCAAGAAGACCAACATCAACGCCGATGCGAAGCTGAAGGAAATCTTCAAGAAGCCGCAAGTGTCGATGTTCGAGATGACCAAGCTGGTCAGCGCTCATCTGAAGTGAGCGTCACGACGACGCAGCGGCGCGCCAGCGAGCACTGCTGAAACAGAAAATGCCGACGCCACGCGTCGGCATTTTTTCTGGGGGGCAAAGACGCCCCGCTCAGCGGCCCGCTTGTTGCGCCAGCCTCAGCACCTGGCCCACCACCACCCGCACCCGCAGTTGGTGCGGCGGCAAACCGGACACCACGGCGTTGTCGGGCTGGCGGCAGTCGCGCAGTTGCGGTGGGCTCACTGGCATGCCTTGCCGGTTGGAAATGCTGGCGACCAGCGGCTGGTTGGCGAGCAGCCCGCGCCGCACCACCACCGCCACCTCGCCGCTGCGCAGCAGCACCGCGCTGCCCGGCAGGTAGATGCCCACTGCCTTGATGATGGCCGCCCCGGCCTCATCGGGCGCTTTCTGTTCGTTGAAGTAGATGCCTTTCGCCGCATCGTTGGCCGCCAGCGCGTGGCGCACTTCGCGCGGACTGAGCCGCGCGGCAAAAATATCGGCCTGCTGGATCAGCCGCGCCACGCGCAGCGCCGGCGCCAGATCGGCCAGTGCGCCGCAGGGGGCGCTGTGGTGGTGCTCGACCGCCGTCAACCACAGCGCGTCGCTCACGCCACCGTCACGCAGCAGGGCAGCTGCGCGCGCGCCATGGTCGCGCAGGGCGTCGCGCTGCTCGTCGGTCGGTGGTATTTGCTGCTGCACCAGTTCGTCTTGCAAGCGGGTGATGCCCAAGTTCATCGTCAGCGCGGCCAGCCGGGTGGCGGTGCGCATCTCGGCGCTCACGTTCGGCAGGTAGTCGGCGGTCATCTCGCACACCACCGCGACCAGCAAGGCGTGCAGCACGCTGTAGTGCTTGGGCTCGCGGGTGTTGTGATGCACCAGCCACAGCAACGAGCCGTTGGCCTCGCTGGACAGCAACTCGCACAGCTCGGCGTCGAGCTTGCGCAGGCGGGGCTCGATGTCGGGTGCCCCGGGGTCGCGCAACAGGACGTTGGCGCGGATCGCGAGGCCGGCCCAGGCCTCCATCAGCGCGTCGGCCGCCATCGCGCCGCGTGGCACTGCGGCGGGCGCCGTCGCGGTATCCGGCGCTGCCGAGCCGACATCTGCACTTGCCGCAGTGGTGGGTGATGGGGTCACAGGGTGCTCCGAGGCGGCAGGGAGGGCCTGCGCTTACGTGCTTTTTCGGCGAATACGCACCGCGCTTGAATTTTCGCGATACCCCATGGCCGACTAGAATTTGGCCACGCCTCAAGGAGCGCTGCGAGAGCCCACATCCGACACCGGGTGCAGCGGCTTCCAGGCTTGGGCGTGACGCCCGTCAACCGCGCTCACCCGACCTAGGCCGCGGTGATCCAGTGGCCGCGCGTGGTGCTCTATGACCGATACATCCGACCCTGTCCTCCTTGCCGCACCCGCCGTCTCGCCGATGAAGCTCTCGGGGCTCGAACCGGTGCTGATCGGCGACGGCTCGCTGTTCGTCAACATCGGCGAGCGCACCAACGTGACCGGCTCGAAGGCCTTCGCCCGGATGATCCTCAATGGCGAGTTCGAGCAGGCGTTGGCGGTGGCGCGCCAGCAGGTGGAGAACGGCGCGCAGATCATCGACGTCAACATGGACGAAGCGATGCTGGACAGTCAGGCGGCGATGGTGCGCTTCCTGCACCTGATCGCCAGCGAGCCCGAGATCGCCCGCGTGCCGATCATGATCGACAGCAGCAAGTGGAGCGTGATCGAAGCCGGCCTGAAGTGCATCCAGGGCAAGGGCATCGTCAACTCGATCTCGCTGAAAGAGGGCGTCGAGCAGTTCAGGCACCAGGCGACGCTGGTGCGCCGCTACGGCGCGGCGGCGGTGGTGATGGCCTTCGATGAGAAGGGCCAGGCCGACACCTGCGAACGCAAGATCCAGATCTGCGAGCGGGCGTACCGGATGCTGGTCGACGAGATCGGCTTCCCGCCCGAAGACATCATCTTCGACCCGAACATCTTCGCGATCGCGACAGGCATCGAGGAGCACGACAACTACGCGGTCGACTTCATCAACGCCACGCGCTGGATCAAGCAACACCTGCCGGGCGCGAAGGTCAGCGGCGGCGTGAGCAACGTCAGCTTCAGCTTCCGCGGCAACGAGCCGGTGCGCGAAGCCATCCACACCGTGTTCCTGTACCACGCGATCCAGGCCGGCATGGACATGGGCATCGTCAACGCCGGCATGGTCGGCGTCTACGACGACCTCGATCCGGTGCTGCGCGAGCGGGTCGAAGATGTGGTGCTGAATCGCAAGCCGGTCTACCTGCCGGGTGAAGCCGAGCTGACGCCGGGTGAGCGACTGATCGAAGTGGCCGAGTCGGCCAAGGGCGCAGCGAAGGACGACTCCGCCAAGTTCGCCTGGCGCGCCAAGCCAGTGGATGAGCGCTTGAGCCACGCGCTCGTGCACGGCATCAACGACTTCATCGCTGAGGACACCGAAGAGGTCTACCAGCGCATCTTGGCCGACGGTGGCCGCCCGCTGCATGTGATCGAAGGCCCGCTGATGGCCGGCATGAACGTGGTCGGTGACCTGTTCGGCCAGGGCAAGATGTTCCTGCCTCAGGTGGTCAAAAGCGCCCGCGTGATGAAGCAGGCGGTGGCGCACCTGCTGCCCTACATCGAGGCCGAGAAGCTGGCGATGGTCGAGGCGGGCGGCGAGGCCAAAGCCAAAGGCAAGATCATCATCGCCACCGTCAAGGGCGATGTGCACGACATCGGCAAGAACATCGTCACCGTGGTCCTGCAGTGCAACAACTTCGAGGTCGTGAACATGGGCGTGATGGTGCCGTGCCACGAGATCCTGGCGCGCGCCAAGGTTGAGGGCGCCGACATCATCGGCCTGTCGGGGCTGATCACACCGAGCCTCGAAGAGATGCAGTACGTGGCGGGCGAAATGCAGCGCGACGATTACTTCCGCATCAAGAAGATCCCGCTGCTGATCGGCGGCGCCACGTGTTCACGCGTGCACACCGCGGTGAAAATTTCGCCGCATTACGAAGGTCCGGTGGTTTACGTGCCCGATGCGAGCCGCAGCGTCAGCGTGTGCAGCGATCTGCTGTCCGACGACAAAGCGACAGCCTACATCGCCGAGCTGAAGTCCGACTACGACAAGGTGCGCGAGCAGCACGCCAACAAGAAGGCCACGCCGCTGGTGACGCTGGCCGAGGCGCGCGCCAACAAGACGACCATCGATTGGGCCAACTACGCTGCGCCGAAGCCGAAGTTCACCGGCCGCCGCGTGTTCCGCAATTACGACCTGGCCGAACTGGCCAACTTCATCGACTGGGCGCCGTTCTTTCAGACCTGGGACCTGGCCGGCGCGTATCCGGCGATCTTGACCGACGACATCGTCGGTGAATCCGCGCGCCGGGTGCTGAGCGACGGGCAGCGCATGCTCAAGCGCCTGATCGACGGCCGCTGGCTCACCGCCAACGGCGTGATCGGGCTCTACCCCGCCAACACAGTGGGCGATGACGACATCGAGATCTACACCGACGACAGCCGCAGCGAGGTGCTGATGACCTGGCGCGGTCTGCGGATGCAGACGGTGCGGCCGGTGGTCGAGGGACCGGATGGGCAAAAAATCATGCGTCCGAACCGCTGCCTGGCCGACTACATCGCGCCGAAAGGCTCAGGCATCGCTGACCACATCGGCCTGTTCGCCGTCACCTCGGGCATCGGGACCGAGAAGAAGGAGAAGCAGTTCCTCGATGACCACGACGACTACAGCGCGATCATGCTGAAAGCGCTGGCCGACCGGCTGGCTGAAGCCTTCGCCGAGCGGATGCACCAGCGCGTGCGCACCGAGTTCTGGGGTTACGCGAGCGACGACGGCCTGAGCGCCACCGACCTGATCGCCGAGAAGTACCGCGGCATCCGCCCGGCGCCTGGCTACCCGGCCT
Source organism: Rhizobacter sp. (assembly GCA_021732645.1). GTDB lineage: Bacteria > Pseudomonadota > Gammaproteobacteria > Burkholderiales > Burkholderiaceae_C > PBB1. The sequence continues at coordinate 12,663 of JAKFUQ010000029.1, forward strand.
GCCCGGACCACACGGTGAAGGCCGCGATGTTCGAAACCTTGCAGTGCGCTGACATCGGCATGGCGCTGACCGAAAGCTGGGCGATGACCCCGGCGGCGAGCGTCAGCGGCTTCTACATCGCCCACCCCGACGCGGCTTATTTCAACGTCGGCAAGATCGGCGAAGACCAGATCGAAGACTGGTCGCGCCGCACCGGGCAGGACGCGGCGCAGGTGCGCCGCTCGTTGGCGGCGCTGCTGTAGCACGCTGCCGTTCAGGCAAGACGCGCCGCCGAGCGCTCAGCGAGCCGCCAGCACCCGTCGGTACTGGATGGCCTCGGCCAGGTGCACCTCCCGGATCGAGGCGCTGGCCGCCAGGTCGGCCACGGTGCGGGCCATGCGCAGCACGCGGTGGTGGCTGCGTGCCGACCACGCCAGGCGTGAGGCCGCGGTGGTCAGAAATCGCGCCGCGGCCTCGTCCAGCGCGCAGTGTGCCTCCAAGGTGTCGCCGGACAGCGCAGCGTTCAAGCAGCCCTGGCGCTCACGCTGGCGGTCTTGTGCTGTGGCCACCCGCTGGGCGACCACGGCGGAAGGCTCACCGTCGGGTGCCCGCATCAACGCCTCGACCGGCATCGCTGGCACCTCCACCTGCAAATCGATGCGGTCGAGCAGCGGCCCGCTGATGCGCGCCTGGTAACGCCCGACCAGGTCCGGCGAGCAGCAGCAGGGCTTCACGGTGCTGCCATGGTGGCCGCACGGGCACGGGTTCATGGCGGCCAGTAACTGGAAGCGCGCCGGAAACTCGGCCTGGCGCGCTGCACGGGAAATGACAATGCGGCCCGTCTCCAGCGGCTCGCGCAGCGCTTCCAACGCCATCCGAGGAAATTCAGGCAACTCGTCGAGGAACAGAACGCCCTCGTGCGCCAGCGAGATCTCGCCGGGCCGCGGCGGCGAGCCGCCGCCGACCAGCGCCACCGATGACGCCGTATGGTGCGGGCTGCGGTACGGCCGCTGGGCCCACTGCGCGGCATCGAAGGGGCGGCCGTTCAGGCTGATCACGGCGGCAGATTCCAGCGCCTGAGCCTCCGACAGGCCGGGCAGCAGACTGGGAAAGCATTGGGCCAGCATCGACTTGCCGGTGCCGGGCGGCCCGCTCATCAGCACGCTGTGCCCACCGGCTGCCGCCACTTCGAGCGCGCGTTTGGCCGCCGATTGACCCTTCACGTCACGCAGGTCGATGGTGGGCGGCCGCGCCGACACCGACGCGACGCGAGTTGCTGTGGCCAGCGGCAGTTCGACGGCGCCCTCGGACTCGTGCGGCAGCAGCGAGCGCACCACATCGAGCAGGTGCCCGGCACTGCGCACGCACAAGCCCGAGACCAGCGCGGCCTCCTGCGCGCTGGCCTGGGGCAGCACCAGCGCGCGCAGGCACCCGGCGCGCCGCAGTGCCAACGCCATGGCTATCGCGCCGCGCACCGGGCGCAGGTCGCCAGCCAGTGAGAGCTCACCCGCGAACTCGAACTGCGCCAGTTGCGCGCCGTCGATCTGGCCGCTGGCGGCCAGGATGCCCAGCGCGATCGGCAAGTCGAAGCGGCCGGACTCCTTGGGCAAGTCGGCAGGGGCCAGGTTCACCGTGATGCGCTTGTTGTGGGGAAACTCCAACGCACTGTTCTGCAGCGCGGCACGCACCCGTTCGCGAGCCTCCTTGACTTCGGTGTCGGCCAGGCCCACCAGCGTGAAACTGGGCAAACCATTGGCCAGGTGAACCTCCACCGTCACGGGCGGGGCACTCATGCCGTCCAGGGCGCGGCTGTGAACCAGGGCAAGAACCATGACGGGCATGGTGGCAGGTTGCCCGGCCTTTGAACTCCCCCTGAAGGAGGCCCCGTTGACGCACCAAGTCGGTGCAATCACAGAGCTCGGCGCCCGCAAACGGAGCGGCGCCCGGTGGTTAGAGAGAACTGGCGGGCGCCAAGCGCCGGGGATTCCCGATCACGGGGCGGGCATGGATTGTGCAAATCGTGTCTCCGCGCTATCCCCCTCCTCCACTTCAAATTGGCAACATGAACAAAACCTCCATTGCTCTCGCGGTCGCCCTGCTGGCTTCGGTGACTTCTCTCGCTCATGCCGCCGAGGCCGCTGCCCCAGCGCCTGACTGGACGATCTCTGGCAACGTGTCGTTGTCTTCTGACTACCGCTTCCGCGGCATTTCGCAGACCGACAGGCGGCCCTCGCTCTCAGGCGGATTTGACATCGCGCACAGCTCCGGTTTCTACATCGGCAACTGGAACTCGAACATCGACAGCGGCGTTTATGGCGCGAATTTCGAGATGGACTTCTACGGCGGCTTCAAGGGCGCGCTCGGCGATGTGGGCTACGACATCGGTGCCCTTTATTACTACTACCCAGGCAGCGATCGCGACGGCGGCGTCGAGATCAAGAACACCGAGATCTACCTCGGCGGCAGCTATGGCCCGGTCAGCGCCAAAATCTATTACCCGCTGTCTGACTTCTTCAGCGCCGAGGAATTCGTTCCCGGTGCTGGCAACGCCGCCGGCTCGTACTACATCGACTTGTCGGGTGCCCACGACCTGGGTGGCGGCTTCGGCGTGAATGCGCACTTTGGCTACCAAAAGCTCAAGGGCGCTGCGAAGCTCACCGAGATCAATGGCAACGTCACCTCCAGCTACACCGACTGGAAGCTCGGTGTGACCTACACCTTCGCCAACGGCTTCGTGGCAGGCCTGGCCTATGTCGACACCAACCGCGATTACGCCAGCGTGGCGCCCGGCGCCCGCAAGATCAGCAGCAGCACGGGCGTGTTCTCGCTGGCCAAGACTTTTTGAGCGCGATTACTTTTTTTAGGAGAACGCCATGAAGATGGTGACTGCCATCGTCAAGCCCTTCAAGCTTGATGAAGTCCGCGAAGCCCTCAGCGCCATTGGCGTTCAAGGCGTCACGGTGACCGAGGTCAAGGGCTTCGGCCGTCAAAAGGGCCACACCGAGCTGTACCGCGGCGCGGAGTACGTGGTCGATTTCCTGCCGAAGGTGAAGATCGAAGCGGCCGTCGATGACGCCGTCGTCGATCGGGTCATCGAAGCCATCGAGAACGCCGCTCGCACCGGAAAAATCGGTGACGGTAAGATTTTTGTGTCGTCGCTGGAGCAGGTGGTTCGCATCCGCACCGGCGAAACGGGCAAAGACGCGCTCTGAAGCCCAACCGAGAGAGACAAGACTCATGAAAAAACTGATTGCTACTCTTGCCCTCGGACTCACCGTCCTGGGCTTTGCAACCTCGACCTTTGCTCAGGACGTGGCGGCCTCGGCGGTCGAAACCGCAGTGATGGCCACCGAAGCCGCCTCGGCAGCGACCGAGGCGATGGCTGCGCCGGCGGCCGAACCGATGGCGGCCGAAGCACCTGCCGCTGCGACAGAGGCGCCTGCGGCCGCACCCCCGGTGCCGAACAAGGGCGACACCGCGTGGATGATGGTCTCGACCATCATCGTCATCATGATGGCCATTCCCGGCCTGGCGTTGTTCTACGGCGGCCTGGTGCGCAGCAAGAACATGCTGTCGGTGCTGATGCAGGTGTTCGTCACCTTCTCCATGATCGTCGTGCTGTGGTTCCTTTATGGCTACAGCCTGGCGTTCACGGAAGGCAACGCGTTCTTCGGCGGGCTCGACCGGGTCATGATGAAGGGCATCTGGGACAACGCCGCAGGCACGTTCGCCAATGCGGCGACGTTCAGCAAGGGCGTCTACATCCCTGAGATTGTCTTTGCCGTGTTCCAGGCATCGTTCGCGGCGATCACCTGCGCGCTCATCGTCGGCGCCTTTGCCGAGCGGATGAAGTTCTCGGCGGTGTTGGCGTTCATGGCCATCTGGTTCACCTTCAGCTACGCCCCCATCGCCCACATGGTGTGGTTCTGGATGGGCCCGGACGCCTACGCCAGTGCTGACGTGGCCGATTCGATGCTGTCCAAGGCCGGTTTCATCTGGCAGATGGGTGCGCTCGACTTCGCCGGCGGCACCGTGGTGCACCTCAATGCGGCAGTGGCCGGCTTGGTCGGTGCCTACATGGTCGGCAAGCGCATCGGCTACGGCAAGGAAGCTTTCACGCCGCACTCGCTGACGCTGACGATGGTGGGCGCTGCGCTGCTGTGGGTGGGCTGGTTTGGCTTCAACGCCGGATCGGCGCTCGAAGCCAACGGCTTTGCTGCATTGGCCTTCATCAATACCCTCGGCGCCACGGCGGCGGCGGTACTGGCCTGGTGTGTCGGCGAGGTGCTCGTCAAGGGCAAGGCTTCGATGCTGGGTGCCGCGTCAGGTGCGGTGGCGGGCCTCGTGGCCATCACCCCAGCGTGCGGCAATGTCGGCATCGGCGGTGCGCTGATCATTGGGTTGGTGGGCGGCTTTGCCTGCCTGTGGGGTGTCACCGGCCTGAAGAAGCTGCTCGGCGCCGATGACTCGCTCGACGTGTTCGGCATCCATGGTGTGGGCGGTATCGTCGGCGCCCTGCTGACGGGCGTGTTCAATGCCCCAAGTCTGGGCGGGCCGGGCTACGTGGCCGATTGGGTGACGGTCGCGATGGTCGCTCCGGCGGACTACTCGATTGCTGCGCAGGTGTGGATCCAGGCCAAGGCCGTGCTGATCACCATCGCCTGGTCGGGCATCGTCTCGGTGGTTGCCTTCAAGGTGGTCGATTTGTTGATCGGCCTGCGTGTGACGGAAGACGACGAGCGCGAAGGGCTGGACATCTCTTCGCACGGCGAGACGGCTTACCACCAGTAACTCTTTGGGGATGAGGGGCAACCTGAGCCAGGTTGCCCCAGCGTGAGAGCAAGAGCCGCCGCAAGGCGGCTCTTGTTTTTGGGGAGCAAGGCCAGCATCTGCGATGAACTTCTAAAATCGCTACTCGTCACATGCGCCAGCATGTCGTCACTCGCACTCGGGCTGCACCATGGTTCCTCATCTCATCACCGCACTGACCGGCCCGATCAATGAGCTGGAGCAGCGCATCCTGGAATCGCTGCCCGCCATCGAGCGCTGGTTTCGGCTCGAATGGATGGAGCACACGCCGCCGTTTTACACCTCGGTCGATGTGCGCAATGCCGGCTTCAAGCTGGCGCCAGTGGACACCAATCTCTACCCCGGCGGCTTCAACAACCTGACCGCAGCCATGCTGCCGCTGGCCGTGCAGGCCGCGATGGCGGCCATCGAGAAGATCTGCCCCGAGGCCAAAAACCTGCTGCTGATCCCCGAGAAGCACACCCGCAACACCCACTACCTGGCGAACGTTCAGCGGTTGATGCAGATCTTTCACCTGGCCGGCATGAACGTGCGGCTGGGCACGCTGGACGACACCATCAAGACCCCGACCGCGATCGAGCTGCCCGATGGCACCGCGTTGACGCTGGAACCCTTGATCCGCAGCCGAGGCCGACTCGGCCTGAAGGATTTCGACCCCTGCACCATCTTGCTCAACAACGACTTGTCAGCGGGCATCCCGAAGGTGCTGGAGGACTTGCACGAACAGTATTTGCTGCCACCCCTGCATGCCGGCTGGGTGGTCCGCCGCAAAACCAACCATTTCGCGGCCTACGAAGAGGTGGCGAAGAAGTTTGCCAAGCTGCTGGGCATGGACCCGTGGCTGATCAATCCGCTGTTCGCGCGCTGCGGCGAAGTGAACTTCAGCGACGGCACCGGGGCCGAATGCCTGATGAGCAACGCCGAGGCGCTGCTGGCCAAGGTCAAGCGCAAGTACAAGGAATACGGCATCCAGGAAAAGCCCTTCCTCATCGTGAAGGCCGACGCGGGCACCTACGGCATGGGCATCATGACCGTGCGCGACCCGAAAGACCTGGCCGATCTGAACCGCCGCTCGCGCAACAAGATGAGCATCATCAAGGACGGCCAGGAGGTCAGCGAAGTCATCCTGCAAGAAGGTGTGCCGACCTGCGAGCGCGTCAACGACGCGGTCGCCGAGCCGGTGGTCTACATGATCGACCGCTATGTGGTGGGCGGCTTTTACCGCGTCAACGCCGAGCGGGGCATCGACGAGAACCTCAACTCACCGGGGGCGAGCTTCGTGCCGCTGGCCTTCTCCGAGTCCAACCAGCTGCCGCGGCCCGGCGTCAAACCCGGTGCCAGTGCGCCGAATCGCTTCTACATGTATGGCGTGATCGCCCGGCTGGCCATGGTGGCGGCAAGCTATGAGCTGGAAGCCACCGACCCGGACGCCGAGGTCTACCCGTGAGCGTGGGTGTTGGCGCCCCTGTCGACGTTGCTGCATCGCAACAAATTTGACCGATAGACCCTGGGCCATGGGCCTGACCAGCGCCGGGGCGAGCGACATGGGGCGCACAATCTGTTGTTCCGTCCCGCCGCCCTCCCGGCCCTGAAGCCGGTTCACCTTGACTCCCCATCGTCCTGCTTCCAGCCTGGGTGTATTGACCCTTGGCGCCATGGGTGTCGTCTACGGCGACATCGGCACCAGCCCGCTCTATGCGCTGAAAGAGGTGTTCGCCCACGGGCATGTACCGCTGACGCCAGAAAACATCTACGGCGTGCTGTCGCTGGTCTTCTGGACGCTCACCATGGTGGTGTCGATCAAGTACGTGATGCTGATCCTGCGCGCCGACAACAACGGCGAAGGCGGCTTGATTGCAATGTTGGCGCTCGCTTCGCAGGCCGTGAAGCACCGGCCCGTGCTGCGCCAGCGGCTGCTGCTGGTGGGCATTTTCGGCACGGCGATCTTCTTCGGTGACGGCGTGATCACGCCAGCGATCTCGGTGCTGTCCGCGGTGGAGGGCCTCGAAGTGGCCGCCCCGTCCT
>JAKFUQ010000220.1 GCA_021732645.1 Rhizobacter sp.
CCTCCCGCCACCCACGCCCCCGCGGGCACGACGTCCGATGTCGACCCTCCCCGAACCCCTGTTGCAGCTGATCGCCCGTGCCGAAGCGCTGATGGCCCGGCTGGAAGCGGTGCTGCCGCACCCGCTCGCGGCGCCCGACTGGCAGGCCTCGATCGCGTTCCGCTACCGCCGCCGCAGTGCCGGTGGCAGCGCGCTGGAGCCGGTGCGCCATGTGGCGCCGATCAGCCTCGACGACCTGGTGGAAGTCGAGCCGCAGAAGGACCGACTGCTGCGCAACACCGAGCAGTTCGTGGCCGGCCGCGCCGCCAACAATGTGCTGCTGACCGGCGCGCGAGGCACCGGCAAGAGCTCGTTGATCAAGGCCTGCCTGAATGAATTCGCGCCGCAGGGCTTGCGCCTGATCGAGGTCGACAAGACCGACCTGGTCGATCTGCCCGACATCGTCGATCTGGTCGCCGAGCGCGCCGAGCGTTTCATCGTCTACTGCGACGACCTCAGCTTCGACGAGGGCGAGCCGGGCTACAAGGCGCTCAAATCCATCCTCGACGGCTCGGTGTCGCAGGCCTCTGACAACGTGCTGATCTACGCCACCAGCAACCGCCGCCACCTGCTGCCCGAGTACATGGCCGAGAACCTGAGCTACCAGCATCTGGAAAACGGCGAAGTGCACCCGGGCGAGGTGGTCGAGGAAAAGATTTCGCTGAGCGAGCGCTTCGGCCTGTGGATCAGCTTCTACCCGTTCACGCAGGACGAATACCTGGCCATCGTCGCGCAGTGGCTGCGCGGCTTCGGTGTCAGTGAAGACGCGATCGCCGCGGCGCGGCCAGAAAGCCTGGTCTGGGCGCTGGAGCGTGGTTCGCGCTCCGGGCGCGTCGCCTTTCAGTTCGCCAAGGACTACAGCGGACGGCAGCCGCGGTGAGTGAGTCGGAGCGCACGCCGGTTGATCTTGAGGGCGTGGAACCGCGCCATCCGGTGGATGTCGAGCCCATCAAACCGCGCCATCCTGTGGATGTCGCGGTCGGCGTCCTGATCGACGCCGAGGGCCGCTTCCTGATGACCTCGCGCCCCGAGGGCAAGGTCTACGCCGGTTACTGGGAATTTCCGGGTGGCAAGCTTGAAGCGGGCGAAAGCGTCGAAGTCGCGCTGCGCCGCGAACTGCACGAAGAGCTCGGTATCGTGATCGGCGAGGTGCATCCGTGGCAGGTCGAGCTGGTCGATTACCCGCATGCACGCGTGCGGCTGCATTTCTGCAAGGTCTATGCGTGGCAAGCGGCTTTCGAGATGCGCGAGGCGCAGACGATGTCGTGGCAGACGCTGCCAGTCGAGGTGGTGCCGGTGTTGCCGGGCACGATTCCGGTGCTGCGCTGGTTCGCTGAGGAACGGCAGCACGAGGGGCCGACGCACCGGGGCTGAAACTGTAGCGGTTGCTACACTGACCCGATGAGCTGGATCGACGAAGTGAAATGGGACGCGCAAGGGCTGGTGCCGGTGATCGCGCAGGAGGTCGGCAGCAACGATGTCCTGATGTTCGCTTTCATGAACCGCGAGGCCCTGCAGCGCACCGCCGAGCTGGGTGAGGCGGTGTACTGGAGCCGCTCGCGCGGCCGGCTGTGGCACAAGGGCGAGGAGTCCGGCCACATCCAGAAGGTGCACGAGCTGCGTATGGATTGCGACAACGACGTCGTGCTGATGAAGGTCGAGCAGTTGGGGCACAGCCCGGGCATCGCCTGCCACACCGGCCGCCACTCGTGCTTTTTTCAGAAGTACCGAGATGGCGCTTGGCATGACGTCGAGCCCGTCTTGAAAGACCCGGAACACATCTACAAATGAGCGCCCCAGATTCAAGTTTCCTGTCGCAGGACGTGCTCGCCCGTTTGGCCGCGGTCATCGAAGCGCGCAAGGCCGGCGACCCTGACAAGAGCTACGTGGCGCGGCTGTTTCACAAGGGCAACGATGCCATCCTGAAGAAGATCGGCGAGGAAGCCACCGAGGTGGTGATGGCCGCGAAGGACGGCGACCGCCAGAAAGTGGTCAATGAAGTGGCCGACCTGTGGTTTCACTCGATGCTGGCTTTGAGCGCGTTCGGGCTGACCCCGGCCGACGTCCTGATGGAACTGCAACGCCGCGAGGGACTCTCAGGACTGGAAGAGTTCGCCGCGCGCAAGGCGCGTGATCGGGAGCGCACGGGGGAATGAGTGAGCCGAACATGAACGACGTGATCGACCTGCGTGAACCCGACGATTCGTTGAAGACGGTCGGACACATCAGCTACTTGCTGCACACCATCGTGGCGGTGGGTGCGGTGTTGCCGGGCGTGCAGGCCAGTGTCGCGTTGCTGATCGTTGCGTTCGTGATCGACCTGGTGAAGAAGGGCGATGCCGCCGGTACCTGGCAGGAATCGCACTTCCGCTGGCGCATCCGCAGCGTGTTGTGGGCGGGCGGCTTGTACTTGCTGACGTCGCCGCTGTGGCTGATGCTGGTGGTGCCAGGCTGGATCGCCTGGGGCCTGGTGTCCATCTGGTTCCTGTACCGCGTGGTGCGCGGCTGGATGAACCTCAACCGCAGTCAGCCGATGCCATGAGCTTCGATGCCAACTGCATCTTCTGCAAGATCGTTGCGGGGCAGATTCCCAGCCGAAAAGCTTATGAAGACGAGGAACTGCTGGCGTTCCACGACATCCACCCGTGGGCGCCGGTGCATCTGCTGATCATTCCGAAGCAGCACATTGCCACGCATGCCGACGTGCTGCCCGAGCACGAGGGTCTGCTGGGGCGCATGCTGCTGCTGGCGCCGAAGCTCGCCCAAGAGCATGGTGCCACCAACGGCTTTCGCAGTGTCATCAACACGGGCCGCGACGGCGGCCAAGAGGTCTATCACCTGCATCTGCATGTGATCGGTGGTTCTCGGCCGTGGAAGCAAGGGTGACAGCTGTCACGCGCCACGGGTTTATCAATGCGGAGCGGTCAGTGGGCTGACCTAGAATCCGCCGTCCTTTCGCAGGAGATTCAAAAATGGGTTCATTCAGCATTTGGCATTGGCTGATCGTGTTGGTCATCGTGGTCTTGATTTTCGGCACCAAGAAGTTGAAGAACATCGGTGCCGACTTGGGCGGAGCCGTCAAGGGCTTCAAGGATGGGGTCAAGGACGGGGGCGCACCCGCCGCGAACGCCACGCCGCAAGTGACCGCGCAGACATCCGCTGATGCGAATACGGTCGACGTGGAAGCTAAAACCAAGTCGTGATTGATTTCGGGTTCGACAAGATCGCGCTGATCGGTGCGGTCGCGCTGATGGTCATCGGACCAGAACGCCTGCCCAAGGTCGCCCGCACGGTCGGGCACCTGATGGGCAAGGCGCAGCGCTACGTGTCGGATGTCAAGGCCGAAGTCAGTCGGTCGATCGAACTCGAAGAGCTGAAAAAAGTGAAGGGTGATTTCGAGCAAGCTGCGCGCGGCGTCGAGCAGAACGTCGCGAGCCAGATACACCAGACCAGCACCGACCTCAGTAAAAACTGGGAAGACCGCGACGAGTCGTCCGCCGACGAGCACCCGCACAACTACGACCAGTACGACACCCTGTTGCTGCCGGTCCCCGACTACCGCAATCCCAACAAGCGCTGGCGCCTCAAGCGCGGCGCGATGCCGCAGTGGTACAAGCAGCGGCATGGTGTGCGCGGCAAGGCGCAGTCGGGTGCGGCGCGCGTGGCGCGCTTTCGGCCACCGACGTCGTCGTCCTGACCATGGCAGCGAATCCGTCTGGCCCTGACGATCTCAGCGGCAAGGAACAACCTTTCGTCACTCACCTCATCGAGTTGCGCGACCGCCTCGTGCGCGCGGCGATCGCGGTGGGGGTGGTGTTCGGGGTGCTGTGCCTGTGGCCCGGCCCGGCCGGCCTTTACGACCTGCTCGCCGCGCCGCTGGTGGCCAATTTGCCCAAGGGCGCCACGCTGATCGCCACCAGCGTCATCTCGCCTTTCATCGTGCCGCTGAAGATCACGCTGATGGCGGCCTTCATGGTGGCGTTGCCGGTGGTGCTGTACCAGATGTGGGCTTTTGTGGCGCCCGGTCTGTATGCGCACGAGCAAAAGCTGGTGTTGCCGCTGGTGATCTCGAGCACGTTACTGTTCCTGATGGGGGTGGCTTTTTGCTATTTCTTCGTGTTCGGCCAGGTGTTTGCGTTCATCCAGAGCTTCGCGCCGAAAACCATCACCGCCGCGCCTGACATCGAGGCGTATCTCAGCTTCGTGCTGACGATGTTCATCGCGTTCGGTGCGTCCTTCGAAGTCCCGGTGGTGGTGGTGGTGCTGGCCCGCATGGGGCTGGTCACCATACAGAAGCTGAAGGAATTCCGCAGCTACTTCATCGTGCTGGCGTTCATCATCGCGGCCATCATCACGCCGCCCGACGTGGTGTCGCAATTGGCGCTGGCCATCCCGATGTGTCTGCTGTACGAGGTGGGCATCGTTGCGGCGCGCATCTTCATCAAGCACACGCAGGCGCCGGGCGAGCCAAGCGCCCCACCGACCTGACCCCTTGTTCAGCGTTGCCCTATCCGCCGTTGCGACCTTCGATGTCGGGGCGGGGCACGGTTCGCACCGCACTCTTGGGCCGTTGGGCCACCGTCACCTTCAAGGTCAAGGCCTTGTCGGCGCGCTGCACGCCGATGGTGGCCACGCTGTGCGGCCGCAGCGACGCCACGGCGTTGAGCAGCTGCGCGGTGTTGATCACCGGCTGCCCGCCGACCTTCACCACCACATCGCCCGGCAACATGCCGCCCGCGCTGGCCGGGCCGTTTTGCAGCACGCCGGTGATCAGCACGCCCTGCGTGACAGTCAGGTTCAGGGTGTCGGCGATCTCGGCGGTCAGGTCGCGCGGCTCGACGCCGATCCAGCCCCGGGTGACCTGACCTTCGTTGATCAGGCCGTCCATCACCTGGCGGGCGATGTTGGCCGGTATGGCGAACCCGATGCCCATGTTGCCGCCGGAACGCGAATAAATGGCGGTGTTGATGCCCAACAAGTTGCCGTCCGCATCGACCAGCGCGCCGCCCGAATTGCCGGGGTTGATCGCGGCGTCGGTCTGGATGAAATTCTCGAAGGTGTTGATGCCCAACTGGTCCCGGCCCAGCGCGCTGATGATGCCCGAGGTCACCGTCTGGCCGACGCCGAACGGGTTGCCGATGGCCAGCACCACGTCGCCGACTTGCAGCTCGTCGGTCTTGGCAAACGTCATCACCGGCAGGCGATCAAGCTTGATCTTCAACACCGCCAGATCGCTGTCAGGGTCGGTGCCGATGACGGTGGCGCTGGCACTGCGGCCGTCGGGGAGTTGCACGTCGATGTCGCTTGCGCCTTCGATGACATGGTTGTTGGTCAGCAAGAAGCCATCGGCCGAGACGATGACACCGGAGCCCAGCCCGACCTGCGCTTCAGATCGGCTTTGCTTGTCGCCGAAGAAAAAATACTGGAACCAGGGATCGCCAGAGCGCGGATAGCGCGCTGTCGCTTTGCTCGCGGTGATGCTGACCACCGATGGCGACGCCCGTTTCGCGGCGGCGCTGTAGCTGCCAACGACACCGCTGCGCGCCAGAGGCTCGGCGCTGACCACCGTGCCGACCGAGTCGGTACCCTGCGAGACGCCGCTTGGCAGACCCAGGCCGCCAGGCCGCTGCAGCCACTCGGGCTTGAGTGTGGCGATGACAAACAGCACCGCCACCATCACGGTGACCGTCTGGGAGAATACGAGCCAGGTTCTGCGCATGAGGAGGGGCCATGGCCCGTCGTTCAGAGATCGATGAGTACCTGAAGGTACTGCTGCAAACGGCGGACTTCAAGGATTATGGGCCGAACGGTTTGCAGGTCGAGGGTCGTGACGAGGTGCGCCGACTGGTCAGCGGCGTCACTGCCAGCCGGGCGCTGATCGACGCAGCGATCGACGCCAAAGCCGACGCGCTGCTGGTGCACCATGGCCTGTTCTGGCGCGGGTACGAGGGGCGCATCACCGGCTGGCTGAAGCAGCGCATTGCGCGGCTGCTGGCCCACGACATCAGCCTGTATGCCTATCACCTGCCGCTGGATGCGCATGCCGAATTTGGCAACAACGCGCAGCTCGGTGCCCGGCTGGGCGTGAGCGCCGACGCGCGTTTCGGCGAGCAGTCGCTGGGCTTCATCGGCACTCTGCCGGTGCCCACCAGCGTGGCGGAACTGGTCGGCCGCTGCGAGCGCTTGTCGGGCCGCCAGGCCACGGCTGTCGATGGCGACGGTCGGGCGCTGACCCGCGTTGCGTGGTGCACCGGCGGCGCGCAGTCGTATTTCGAATCGGCCATCGCTGCCGGCGCCGACGTGTTCATCACCGGCGAAATCTCTGAGCCGCAGGCGCATCTGGCGCGCGAAACCGGCGTGGCCTTCATGGCGGTCGGCCACCATGCCAGCGAATGCTATGGGGTGCAGGCGCTGGGGACTCACCTGGCGGCGACCTTCGGCATCGAGCACCACCACATCGAGATCGACAACCCGGCCTGACAGCGCGGCATCGGTTGCTGCATCAGCTCGACAGGTCGCAGCTCGGCAGCAGCCTCAGAAATGCGTGCGCTGCTTGTTCTGGATCACCCGCCGCTGCCGCATCGATCGCATCGAACGCGTCGTGATCGGCGTAGCCGCATCGCCATTGGGTCATCAGTCGTGGCGCTGGATCGAGCGTGTCCAGCAGCAGCTTGACCTTGCAATGCCTGGTGTCGCGCTCGATGCGCCGCATCAAGGCATGTGTCGCGTCTGGCTCGCCTTCCAGCAATTGACAAAAACGCTCGCCGTCGAACAGCAGTGCGCCGCTCAACTTCAGCCGATGATTGCGTTCGCGCGACTGGCGCAGAATTTGACCCACGACGGTCGATGGCATGGTGGGTGCCAGCTCGCTGACATACAGAAATCGACGCAACGAGGGGATGCTGAGCGACATGAGCAGACGCAGGATTGAAAGGCGATGCAGGCACTCTAGTGACGCGATCCCCGCGGCGTTGTGTCCAAAGACATACTGTTGTCACGGCGCGTTTCAGTGGGGCTGCCGATGACCGAGATCCCTTGCAGTCAGTGCCCGCTGCGTGCGCTGCCGCTGTTCACGCTGTTCACCGGCTGGGCGTTCCGTTTCAAGACGCTGTCCGACGGGCGCCGACAGATCCTCAATTTCCTGTTGCCCGGTGATTTCATCGGTGTCCAGCAAAAAATGGCCGAGGCCTCGCCACACGGCGTGGACGCGCTCAGCGATCTGAGCCTGTGCACCTTCCAGCGTGATGCCCTGTGGGCACTGCACCGCGCGGCGCCGAGCATCGGTTTCGACATCACCTGGCTGGCCGCGCACGAGGAATCGCTGGTCGATGACAACCTGCTGTCGGTCGGCCGGCGCAGTGCCGAGGAGCGCATCGCGACCCTGCTCATCCTGCTTTTCAAACGGGCTGCGGCGGTGATGCCGCAGGGCGGCGCCGACGGCGTGCCGTTTCCGCTGACCCAGCAGCACATCGCCGACGGTTTGGGGCTGTCGCTGGTGCACACCAACAAGACCTTACGCAAGTTGGAGCGGCGCGGCCTGCATCACATCGAAGGTGGCCGGCTGTATTTGCGTGACACGCGCGCGCTGGTCAGGCTGGCCGATCTGTACGGCGATGGCAAGCCCAGCCCGAGGCCGTTGATTTGAGCGCATCGAAGCACACGGCGTCGCCCATCGTGATCACGATGGGCGACGCCTGCGGCATCGGGCCGGAGACCATCGCCAAGCTGTTCCGCGGTTCGCAGGCGAGTGCTTGTTTCGTGCTCGGTGACATCGGCGTGATGCGCCGCGCGGCGCGACTCACCGGCGGCGGGCTGGTGGTTGCGGAGATCGACGTGCCGCAAGCCGTGATCGAGGTGCCGCCGAACGTTCTGCCGGTGCTGCAGGCGCAGGCGCTGCCGGCCGATCTGCTCGACGCTCCGCTGGGCACCATCGACGCGCGGGCCGGTGCGGCTGCGGCGCGCTGCATCGAACAGGCGGTGGCGTTGGCGCGGCGCGGCGCGGTGTCGGCCATCGTCACCGCACCGGTGCACAAGGGAGCACTGGCGGCGGCCGGGATCGGCTTTCCAGGCCACACCGAGATGCTGCAGTCACTGTCGACCGAGCCGGGTGGCATGCCGCCGCCGGTGCGCATGATGCTGGCCAACGACGAGCTGCGCACGGTGCTGGTGACCATCCACCAGTCGCTGCGATCGGCCATCGATGGGGTGACTTTCGATGCCGTGCTGGGCACCCTGCGCATCGCGCACCGCGCTGCCGCAGGGTGGGGCATGGCAGCGCCGCGCATTGCGGTGGCTGGGCTGAACCCGCACGCAGGTGAGGGCGGTCTGTTCGGTGACGAGGAGATCACCACCATCGCCCCGGCCATTGCCGCCGCTCGCGCCGAGGGCATCGATGCGCGTGGGCCGTATGCACCCGACACGGTGTTCATGCGGGCGCGCCACGCGCCGGGGCATCCGGGCGAGTTCGACATCGTCGTTGCGATGACGCACGACCAGGGGCTGATCCCGGTCAAGTACCTGGGTGTCGAGCACGGCGTCAACGTCACGCTGGGCCTGCCGTTCGTGCGCACCAGCCCGGATCACGGCACCGCGTTCGACATCGCCGGGGCCGCTGTGGCCAGCGCCGCCTCGTTGGCCGCCGCGCTGGCCATGGCACGGCGGCTGGCCGCGCCGTGAGGCGCCGCCAGGTGCGCGATCAGCTGCGGGTGTTCACCGCCAGCGCGGCGAGTTGCTGGCGCGCCCGGGAGGTGGCGCGCTCCATCAGGTAGTTGTTCTCTACCGCGCGCAAGCGCTCGGCTTCGCACATGCGTGCCAGCATCCGCGCGGTGAGTGAAATCGTTTCCTGCAGGTTGCGGCCATGGGTGAAGACGAAGAAGCTGCGGCCGGGGCTCATGTAGGTCAGCCGCACCTTCTGCCACTCGTCTTTGAGCAGCATCTGGTAAGCGAAGCCGATGCGCAGGTGGTCCATCAGACGCGCGCCGTGCGAGACCTCCGAAGGGTCTGCGGTGATCAGGTCGAGGTTGATGTCGACGCCCAGATTCAACGGCTCGGCAGGCGCAGCGGGTGCCTCGGCGGGCACCTCGACAGCGACCGGCTGGTCCCAGTCCACAGCTTGCTCGTCGATCAGGCCGACCTGCTTCGCTTCTTCAGCGGTGAAGCGCTGCTCCACGTCAGCCGGCATGGCTGCGCCGCTGTCGATGCGCACCACGTCACCCGATCCCGCGCCCTGACCGGGCACGCCGGTGTTGAACACCGACTCCATCTGCTTGGACAGCAGGTTGTAGTCCAGCTCGGTCATCGCCGGCGCTTTCAGCGAATCGGCATGGGCGGGCATCAGCTGCGCGAAAAATTCCTTGGTCGCAGCTTCGGGCCAGCCGATCAGCTTGAGCCCGGCGTTCAGGTCGCGCATCAAGGTGGGCAGCTGCATCAGGAAGCGCTTGCGCATCGCCGGTGAGCCCTTGGGCTGCACGCTCATCACCAGGTCGCGGCCAGCGTGCCGGTAGCGCTTGGTCGCCTCGCCGTCGATGCCGTCGGCCCGGATGGACTGCACCAGCGCCTGGCTCCACACCTGACACAAGAAGGTGCGCAGGAACTCCGGCATCGACACAGACGACAAGGCGCCTTGCAGCTGGATCAGGTAGCGCTGCTGGGTGCGCAGATCGGATTCCTTGCTTTCCAGCACCGCGACCGCACCCTGGCCTTGAACCACGGCCTCGGCCTGCTGGGTGATGAACGACTCCAGCTCCGAGAGCTTCGCCGCATACAGCTCGACCTGGTCGAAGTCGCCATCGACGATCTCCTGCACCAGATCGCGCACCCGCTCCACGAACTCCTTGCCCGATCCGTCCTCGAAGTCGTCGAAGGCGCAGGCCAGCGAGGCAATGCGATTGACAAAGCGCCGCACCGGGTGCTTGCGCGACGAGAAAAACGTCGGGTCGACCAGCGCCACCCGCAGCACTGGCAATTGCAGCCGCGCGATCTGCCGGGCCATTTGCGGTGGCACCCGGGTGTCGGAAAGAATCTGGTCGAACAAGCTGCCCACGACGTCGATCACCATGTGATCGAGCTTGCCGTTGGAGGCCTGCATCAGCTCGTCGCGGTGGGCACGGATCAGGTTGACCGCCATCAGGCCCGCCGAGGCGTCCTCAGCGTAGGCGCTGGCGGTACCGGGGTCTGCGTAGGGGCTGGCGCTGAGGTGGTGCAGGCCCGCAGGGCGCGAACGCAGGCCCGACGGGTCGGGGAACCCGCCGGAGGCAATGGGCCGCTGATCGCCACCCATCCCGCCACCCGCAAACCCGCCGCCCGCAAACCCACCACCCGAAAATCCGCCTGCGCCGCCGGCCTCGCCGGTCAGGCTCGTCAAGCGTCGAAGCAGGGTCATCAACTGCGCCTGCTGGGCTGCGGAGCCGAGCCCGCCGCCAGTGTCGCGCATGCCGCTGCCGTAGCCGGTCATGGTGCCATCACCCGCGCCACCACTGCTGTCACGCCCGCCCATCCAGCCGCCGGTGCCACTGTGTCGCGACCCCGACGTCGAGCGCCTGCCGGTCAGGCCTGAGCGCGTCGAGTCGTGAAAATCATTGCCGCCGTGGCGTGTCGACGGGGTGTCGTCGCGCAGCGTCTGGTAGCCGGAATTGAGGCCAGGCAGCAGGTTGCCCGGCCCGTCCACCGTGCGCACCTGGAGACTCACCGGTGTGATGCCACGCGACTGCATCTCGACCACGATGGCGGCGTAGCAGGCCGGCATCGCATGCGCCATCACCGAGGCGAATTCGCGGGTCAGCACGGCGCGCTCATGGGGGTCGATGCTGACCGTGCCGATCGCCATGTGCAGCGCATGCCCGATCACGCCCGGGCGCAGTGGGTTGCGCTCATCGTCGGCACTGCCGAAACCCATGATGCGACCCATGTAGCCCGACAGCTCGCGCAATTCCACCTCGCAGGCCTGCGCGATCTGCTGCCCCAGGCGGTCCGCCAGCATGCGGTCGTCGACCTCCTTGTCGTCGACCAGCGTCAGCGACTGCCAGTCGGCCGGCGCCGCCTTGCGTTTCGCCTCCGACGGCGGCACCAGCGTCTCCAGCATGCGGGTGTCCAGCCGGGTCTGGAACTGCAGGCGGAATGAACCCAACTGCCGATGCAATGCCAGTTGCGCGGCGAACATGGCGTTGCGATCCACCGCCTTCGACACCGACTGCGACTGCGCGGCCAGCGTCTGGCAAACGCGCTCGGCCACCGTCAAGGCCGTGGCCTTGACGAGGTCTGCGGCGGCGACCAGGTCGGCAGGCAGTCGAGGGTCGGTGGGGTTCATCGCGGAGGCAGGCTACTTTCTCAGTGCATCACGGATCTCGCGCAGCAGCAAGACGTCTTCGGCCGGTGGCGGCGGCGCGGCGGGCGCAGGCGCTGCGACGGCTTCGGCCTGCTTCATCCGGTTGACCGCCTTGATCATCATGAAAATGATGAACGCCAGGATCACGAAATTGATGGAGACCGTGAGGAAACTGCCGTAGGCCAGCACCGCCCCCTCCTTTTTTGCCTCGATCAACGTGGTGGCGCTCTGGCCTGCCAGCGGAATGAAGTAGTTCGCAAAGTCGAGGCCGCCGAAGATCTTGCTGACCACCGGCATGATCACGTCACCGACCAGCGAATCGACGATCTTGCCGAACGCGCCGCCGATGATCACGCCGACCGCGAGGTCGACGACGCTGCCCTTCATGGCGAATTCCTTGAACTCGGTCGTGAATCCCATCGTGATTGCTCCTCGTAGGTGTTTTCCACTGCACTGCGCCAGTGCCGCATGACGCGCAGGTGCAAGTATTGCCGATCGCCTCCCGTGTTTGGCGCGCATTGCCACCGCCTGCGCTGCGCAGACCGGGGCTGCGGGGCCGATTGCTGCGTGTCACGGAACCAACTTCAGGCCTGCTCAGCAGGCACAGGGCTCCGCTAGAATCGTCGGCTGTCTTGGCATCGTTGTCACACGCGAGGTTTTATGAGTGAGCAGCAAGTTGACGGTGCCAAGCGCACCTGGTTGATCGCATCGGGCTGTATGGGTGCGGTGGGCGGCGCGGCGGTGGCGGTGCCATTCGTCAGCAGCTTTCAGCCCTCAGAGCGTGCGCGTGCCGCCGGCGCCTCGGTGGAAGTCGACATCAGCGAGTTGAAACCCGGCGAGAAGCTCACGGTGAAGTGGCGCGGCAAGCCGGTGTGGATCATCAAGCGCACGCCGCAGCAATTGGCTGAACTGCCGAGTAACGATGCGTTGCTGGCCGATCCGAAGTCGCTGCGCAAGCCCGACGAATTCACGCCCGAGTACGCGCGCAACGAGCACCGCTCCATCAAGCCGGAAATCATGGTGGCGGTCGGTATTTGCACGCACCTCGGCTGCTCGCCATCCGACAGGTTCGTGCCCGGGCCGCAGCCGTCGCTGCCCGACACCTGGCCGGGCGGTTTCCTGTGCGCCTGCCATGGCTCTACCTTCGATCTGGCCGGGCGGGTCTACAAGAACAAGCCTGCGCCGGACAACCTGCAGGTGCCTCCGCACATGTACCTGGCGGACAACCGGCTGTTGATCGGTGAAGGCAAGAAGGCCTGATGGCCAAGCAGTAACGGACCTCAGGAGAACACACGATGGCCATCATGAAGGACGCACCCGCCAACGCCAGTGCAGCTGAAAAGCTGATGACGTGGGTCGACAACCGGTTCCCGGCAACCAAGCTCTACAACGAGCACCTGGCCGAGTACTACGCCCCAAAGAACTTCAACTTCTGGTACTTCTTCGGCTCGCTGGCGCTGCTGGTGCTGGTGATCCAGATCGTCACGGGCATTTTCCTGGTGATGCACTACAAGCCCGATGCCAGCCTGGCTTTCGCCTCGGTCGAGTACATCATGCGCGACGTGCCCTGGGGCTGGCTGGTGCGCTACATGCACTCGACCGGTGCCAGCGCGTTTTTCGTCGTGGTCTACCTGCACATGTTCCGCGGCATGATCTACGGCAGTTACCGCAAGCCGCGCGAGCTGGTCTGGATTTTCGGCTGCGCCATCTTCCTGTGTCTGATGGCCGAAGCGTTCATGGGCTACTTGCTGCCCTGGGGGCAGATGAGCTACTGGGGCGCGCAGGTCATCGTGAACCTGTTCTCGGCGATCCCCTTCATCGGTCCGGACCTGTCGCTGCTGATTCGCGGTGACTACGTGGTGAGCGATGCCACGTTGAACCGCTTCTTCAGCTTCCACGTGATCGCGGTGCCGCTGGTGTTGCTGGGGTTGGTGGTGGCGCACATCATTGCGCTGCACGAGGTCGGCTCCAACAACCCGGACGGCGTCGAGATCAAGTCCAAGAAGAACGCCGCCGGCAATCCACTGGACGGTATTCCGTTCCACCCGTACTACACGGTGCACGACGTGCTCGGCGTCAGCGTGTTTCTGCTGATCTTCTCGGCCATCATCTTCTTTGCTCCCGAACTGGGCGGCTATTTCCTTGAGTACAACAATTTCATCCCAGCCGATCCGCTGAAAACGCCGCTGCACATTGCGCCGGTGTGGTACTTCACGCCGTACTACTCGGTGCTTCGCGCGATCACCGCTGAAATGATGTACGTGCTGATGGCGTTTGCGGCCGCGGCGGCCTTGCTGGCGGTGGTCAAGGCAAAGGTGGGTGGCTTGTTCAAGATCGCCATCGTGGGCGCTGCCCTGGCATTGATCGCCATGATGTTCTCGATCGACGCCAAGTTCTGGGGCGTGGTCGGCATGGGTGGCGCGGTGGTCATCCTGTTCTTCCTGCCCTGGTTGGACCACAGCCCGGCGAAGTCTTTGCGCTATCGCCCGAAGTGGCACATGTATGTCTACGCGCTATTCGTCGTCAATTTCCTGATGCTCGGTTACCTTGGCGTTCAGCCTGTGTCACCGCTGGGCGAACGCTTGTCGCAAATCGGCACGGTGATCTATTTCGGATTCTTTTTGCTGATGCCCTGGTGGAGTCGGTTGGGCGAGTTCAAGCCTGTTCCCGAGCGCGTGACCTTCGCCGCACACTGATCACCGAGGCAGGCTACTCACAATGAAAAAATTCATGCTCTCGCTGCTGATTTCATGGGGCGCCCTGTCTGCGGCGCACGCTGCCGGTGGTGGCATTGCGTGGGACAAGTTCCCCCTGGAAAAATCGACCGATGTCGTTGCGCTGCAAAACGGTGCCCGCACCTTCGCCAACTACTGCCTGAACTGCCACAACGCCTCGTTCATGCGCTACAACCGACTGCGCGACATCGGCCTGACCGAAGCGCAGATCAAGGCCAACCTGATGTTCGCCACCGACAAGGTGGGCGATGTCATGACCGTGTCGATGAGCGCGAAGAATGCCAAGGAATGGCTGGGCGTCGTCCCCCCCGACTTGACGTTGATCGCGCGCTCGCGTTCGGCCGCCGGGCAGGGCAGCGGTGCCGATTACCTGTACACCTTCTTGCGCACTTACTACCGCGACAGCACCAAGGCCACCGGCTGGAACAATCTCGCCTACCCCAACGCGGCCATGCCGCACATCCTGTGGCAATGGCAGGGTCAGCGCGCCGCCAAGTTTGTCGACGAAGCCGACCCGCACGACGCCAGCAAGACCATCCGTCGCTTTGTCGGCTTCGAGCAACTCACGCCCGGGACCAAGTCGCAGCTCGACTACGACAACGCGGTGGCTGACCTGGTGGCTTACCTGCACTGGGTGGCTGAGCCCGCGCAAAGCACCCGCACCCGACTGGGCGTGTGGGTGCTGCTGTTCCTGTCGGTATTCGTTGTCATCGCCTGGCGACTCAACGCTGCTTTCTGGAAAGACATCAAGTGACGTTACGCCGGTGCGGTGTCCGATGGACCCCGCACCATCGCGCAGAGGGCAAGCCCAAAGGGCGCCCCCTGCGTTTTTCTTTTCTGATCCCTTGAGGAGCTCGCCCACATGATGGTGCTTTACTCCGGCACGACCTGCCCTTACTCACACCGTTGCCGTTTCGTGCTGTTCGAAAAGGGCATGGACTTCGAGATCCGCGACGTCGACCTCTTCGCCAAGCCCGAAGAGATCGCCTTGATGAACCCCTACAACGAGGTGCCCATCCTCGTTGAGCGCGACCTGATCCTGTACGAGTCGCACATCATCAACGAGTACATCGACGAGCGATTCCCGCACCCACAGCTGATGCCCGGCGACCCGGTTGCACGCGCGCGGGTGCGCCTGTTCCTGTTGAACTTCGAGAAAGAGCTGTTTGCGCATGTGAACCTGCTTGAATCGCGCGGCGTCAAGGCGACCGACAAGCAGCTCGAAAAAGCGCGGGTACAGATCCGCGACCGGCTGACGCAACTCGCGCCCATCTTCCTGAAGAACAAGTTCATGCTCGGCGACGACTTTTCAATGCTCGACGTGGCCATTGCGCCGCTGCTGTGGCGCCTGGACTACTACGGCATCGACATGTCGAAGAACGCGGTGCCACTGCTGAAGTACGCGGAGCGGATTTTTTCGCGTCCGGCGTACATCGAAGCGTTGACGCCGTCCGAGAAGGTCATGCGCAAGTGAGCTTCGGCGCGGCCTGTCTGAACCTCGGTACGCGTCGATGACACAGCCGCCCGCACCACCGCTGATTGGCAACAACGGGTCGTCGACGCGCCCGTACCTGATCCGTGCCTTGCACGAGTGGTGTACAGACAACGGCTTCACGCCTTACCTCGCGGTGTTCGTCGACCCCACGGTTCGGGTGCCGATGGAGTACGTGAAAAAAGGCGAGATCGTCTTGAACATCGGCTTCGAAGCCACCACGGCGCTCGAACTGGGCAACGAACGCATCGAGTTCAAGGCGCGGTTCGGCGGCAGCTCGCGCGAGATCTCCGTGCCGGTGGACCACGTCATCGCCATCTACGCCCGGGAAAACGGGCAAGGCATGGCGTTCCCCGGCCCTGCAGGCGCTGCTGTGAGCGCAGCGGGTACCCCAGCGCTCATGCCGGTGCCCGATGCGACGGATCGCCCGGGCACGGTGCTGAGGCTGGCCACCGACCGCGACGCTCCGGCCGCAGTCGCCGATGCAGCGCCCACCGGCAAGAATGCGCCCCACACCGAGTCCGACCCGCCGCCAGACCCACCATCGCCCGGTCGTCGGCCGAGCCTCAAACGCGTCAAGTGATGAATTGCCGGTGCGACGACGCGCCTGCGCAGCGCCAGGCCCCTAAAATTTCTATACAGCCCTTGTAGCTCAGTTGGTAGAGCAGCGGTTTTGTAAACCGAAGGTCGCGGGTTCGATTCCTGCCGGGGGCACCAATCTGGCTTCTTGACCGTGCGCTTTTGCGCTGCACGGCAGCATCAGGATGGTCAGCCGCCGTTGAAAGGAACACAGGATGTACATCCTTCGTGATCGAACGAAATTCAATTCCGATGTTGATCACCTGCTGCAAATGTCTTTCGAGATCGAGACCAACAGCAGCAAAAACGCGGCCTTTCCTGGGTTCATCGCCTACCTGAATTGTCTGAACGAAGTTTGGGATGTGAAGGGAACGCCGACCCATGCGGCGATACACATGGCGTGCCTGTATTACCGCGGGTTGGCGGAAAGCGGCGACGTCGCGCGCAAAACCGAGGCGCGGGCGCTGCGGCAGCGCATTGCCGAGGCCATCCCGCTGCAGGTGTCCCGCGGGCAAATGCCACCAGACCGCGGTGCGCACTACTCGCAGCAGCTCGAAAAGTACGCCGAACATCTGGCCTAGCCGCACAACGCTGGCCGTCGCCGACGGGCGCAACACCATCACGCCCGCCGTGCCGACCTGCGATCAGGTCGAGCGCACCTTGATCTTCAGCGGCACCGCTGCAAATCCGCAGTCGAGCAGCCGCTGCTCGATGTGCGGCTGAAGCTGGCGCAGCTTGGCCGCCACGCTGGCGTTGGCGGCGATCAGTGTCCAGCCAGCGTCGTCGACCGGGCAGGCCGTCACATGGGGCGCCAGCAATGCGCTCAGGCACGGCAGCACCGCCGCGTGGCGGCGCCTTGAATCGTCGAGTCGGCGGCGCAGCAGCGCCAGCGACGTGCTGGCGCTCAGCGCCTGGCTGATCGGCAAGGCGTCGGGGACGCTCGCGGTGTGCTTGCCCATGATGCGCGCCAGTGTAGTGATGCCTGCGGGCGGCCAGCGACCGCTGGCCCTGCGCAACGGCCATGGCCGGGCGGTAAACTCAATGGCTTTGCCGCGTCTCCCGGCCCCACGGCCCGGCGGGCGCGACGCCAACTCCCCCAGACCCCGCATGTTGCCCAAGATCCTCACTCAGCTTTTCGGCAGTCGCAACGAGCGGCTGCTCAAGCAGTACCGTCGGGTGGTCGTGCAGGTCAATGCACTCGAACCTGAATTCGAGGCTCTCGACGACGCGGCTTTGGCCGCCAAGACGATCGAGTTCCGCCAGCGTCACGCCGCCGGGGAGAGCCTGGACGCGTTGTTGCCGCAGGCTTTTGCGGTGGTCCGCGAAGGCAGCAAGCGCGCGCTGAAGATGCGCCACTTCGATGTGCAACTGGTCGGCGGCATGACGCTGCACGACGGCAAGATCGCCGAAATGCGCACCGGCGAAGGCAAGACGCTGATGGCAACGCTGCCGGTCTACTTGAACGCCATCGCCAACAAGGGCGTGCATGTCGTCACGGTGAACGACTACCTGGCCCGCCGCGATGCCGAATGGATGGGGCGCATCTACACCTTCCTCGGCCTCACGGTGGGCGTCAACCTGCCGCAGATGTCGCGCGCCGAAAAACAGGCGGCGTATGCGGCCGACGTGACCTACGGCACCAACAACGAGTTCGGCTTCGACTACTTGCGCGACAACATGGTGCAAGACATCGGCGACCGTGTGCAGCGCGCGCTGTCGTATGCCATCGTCGACGAGGTCGATTCGATCCTGATCGACGAGGCGCGCACGCCGCTCATCATCAGCGGCCAGGCCGAAGACCACACCGAGATGTATGTGCGCATCAACGCGGTGGTGCCCAGCCTGAAGAAGCAGATTGGCGAGCTGGATCTGCGCACTGGCGAAGGTGTCATCGAACCGGGCGACTTCACCGTCGACGAGAAAACGCATCAGGTCTACCTGACCGAAGACGGCCACGAGAACGCCGAACGCCTGCTGAGTGAAGCGGGCCTGCTCGCCGATGGCGCCAGCCTGTACGACGCCGCCAACATTGCGCTGATGCACCACGTCTACGCGGCGTTGCGTGCCAACCACCTGTACAACCGCGACCAGCATTACGTGGTGCAGAACGGGCAAAACGGCCCCGAGGTCGTCATCGTCGATGAGTTCACTGGCCGCCTGATGACGGGGCGCCGTTGGTCCGATGGCCTGCACCAGGCCGTCGAGGCCAAGGAAGGCGTGCAGATTCAAAGCGAGAACCAGACGCTGGCGTCGATCACCTTCCAGAACTACTTCCGCATGTACGGCAAGCTCTCGGGCATGACCGGCACGGCCGACACCGAAGCCTTCGAGTTCCAGGAAATCTACGGTCTGGAAACCGTGGTGATCCCGCCCAACCGACCCACGGTGCGCAAGGACGAACTCGACCTGATCTACAAGACCAGCCGCGAGAAGTTCGAAGCGGTCACGGCCGACATCCGCGAGTGCCACGAACGTGGCCAGCCGGTGCTGGTGGGCACCACCTCGATCGAGAATTCCGAACTGATCTCCGGCCTGCTGCAAAAAGCCAAGCTGCCGCACAACGTGCTCAACGCCAAGCAGCACGCCAAGGAGGCCGAAATCGTCGCCCAGGCCGGTCGGCCCGGCGTGATCACGATTGCCACCAACATGGCCGGTCGCGGCACCGACATCGTGCTGGGTGGCAATGTCGAGAACCAGATCAAGGCGATCCAGGCCGATGCTGCGGTGGCCGAGGCCGAGTTGCAAAGCCGCTCGAAGCAGCTGCACGACGAGTGGCAGGGGCTGCACGATCGCGTGAAGGCCGAGGGTGGCCTGCGCATCATCGCCACTGAACGGCACGAGTCGCGCCGCATCGACAACCAGTTGCGTGGCCGCTCGGGCCGCCAGGGCGACCCGGGTTCTTCGCGCTTCTACCTGTCGCTGGACGATTCGCTGATGCGCATCTTCGCCGGTGACCGCGTCAAGTCCATCATGGAGCGGCTGAAGATGCCCGATGGCGAGGCCATCGAGGCGGGCATCGTCACCCGCAGCATCGAAGGCGCGCAGCGCAAGGTCGAGGCACGCAACTTCGACGTGCGCAAGCAGTTGCTGGAATACGACGACGTCGCCAACGACCAGCGCAAGGT
>JAKFUQ010000221.1 GCA_021732645.1 Rhizobacter sp.
CTCGGTCGGTGACGATGCGTTTGCCGTGCTGCTGTCGCTGATCGACACCTCGGCCGATGCAGAACGCGTCGGCCGCAAGCTGTTGGGCTCGCTGGGGGAAACCTTCAAGGTCGGCGGCGTCGATCTGGCGGTGGCGACTGCACTGGGCATTGCCTCGTACCCCACCGATGGCATGCAGCCCGACCTGCTGTTGCGTCGCGCGGTGGGCCTTGCCGCCTCGGCGCAAGCCACCGGTCGCGCGGGTTACGCGAACCGGCTGGAGCGCGGCGCCACGGCGGCGGCGAACGACGAGGAGTTGCCCTGAAACGGCAGTCGGTCGGTGCTGAGCACCGTCACCAGAAAATCGCCCATACCAACCCGGCAATCGCCAGCCACTTCAGCACGTAGTACGCGGTGCGGTTGCCGCTCTTGAATTGCTTGGCGGCGGCGCGCAGCTTGTAGGCGTGGGCGAACACCTTGTTGATGCCACCGATCGGCTCGCCGGTGACGTTCTGCGTGGACGCCGCCGCCATGAAGTGCTTGGCAAAGAAGCGGTTGAAGGCGCGCAGCGGGCTGCCCCACAGCGGCCGCTCGATGTCGCAGAACAGGATCACGCGCTGCTGGTCGGTGGTGTTGGCGGCGGTGTGGATGTAGGTCTCGTCGAACATCACCGCCTCGCCGTCGCGCCAGTGGTAGCGCTGGCCATCGACATCGATGTAGCAGCCGGGATCGTTCGGCGTCTGCAGCCCGAGGTGAAAGCGCAACGAGCCGGCATACGGGTCGCGGTGCCGCACCAGCTTAGCGCCTGGAGGCAGCGAGGCGAACATCGCCGCCTTGATCGACGGCACAGCCCGCAGCAGCGCCACCGTCTGCGGGCACAGCGCCTGCGCCGACGCCAGGTCCTTGCCGTACCAAGTCAGGTAGAAGCGCTTCCAGCCAGTGCGAAAGAACGAGTTGAAGCCGATGTCGGTGTAGCCCGCGGCGGCGCGGATGTAGCCCTCGTCGTTCAGGCGCAGCGCCTCGTCGCGGATGGTGGGCCAGTGCTTTTGCAGTTCGATGAGTTCCGGAAACTGCGCCACATCGATGTAGGCGCTGCGCGGCGTGCGCGAAAAGGCGTACATCAGCATGTTGATCGGCGCCAGCAGCACGGTGAAGTCCGTCAGCGCGCGCGCCAGCTTGAAGCGCTCACGGCCGCGCAGGTGCACGTAGAGCGCCGATGCCACAAAGACCAGCAGCACCCAGTGGCGGATTTCTAGCGTGGGAAAGCTCATTTTTGAATGTCACCCAGGCACAGATATTTGATCTCGACGTAATCGGCTATGCCATGGTGCGAGCCTTCGCGGCCCAGGCCCGACTGCTTGACGCCGCCGAACGGCACCTCGGCCGTCGAGATCATGCCGGTGTTGACGCCGACCATGCCGTATTCCAGCGCCTCGCCCACGCGAAAGATGCGGCCGATGTCGCGGCTGAAGAAGTAGCTGGCGAGACCGAATTCGGTGGCGTTGGCGGCGGCGATCGCTTCGGCCTCGGTGTGGAAGCGGAACACCGGCGCCACCGGGCCGAAGGTTTCCTCGCGGGCGCACAGCATGTCGGCGGTGGTGTCGGCGAGCACCGTCGGCTCAAAGAAGCGGCCGTCTATCTTGTGGCCGCCGACCAGCAGTCGGGCGCCCTTGGCGAGTGCATCTGCCACGTGGCTCTCGATCTTCGCGATCGCGTTCGCATCGATCATCGGGCCCTGCGTCACGCCGACCTCGAAGCCGTTGCCGACCTGGATGGCGCGCACCTTCGCGGCGAGCTTGTCGACGAAGGCGTCGTACACGCTGTCCTGCACGTACAGCCGGTTCGCGCAGACGCAGGTCTGGCCGGCGTTGCGGTATTTGCTGATCAGAGCGCCCTCGACCGCGCTGTCGATGTCGGCGTCGTCGAACACGATGAAGGGCGCATTGCCACCCAGTTCGAGCGATAGCTTCTTGACCGTCGGCGCGCATTGCTTCATCAGGATGCGGCCCACCTCGGTCGATCCGGTGAACGACAGGTGGCGCACCGTGTCGCTGGCGCACAGCACGTTGCCGATGGCGATTGACTGGTCGCTGTCGGCGGTGATGACATTCAGCACGCCGGGGGGCATGCCCGCACGCTGGGCCAGCTCGGCCACGGCGAGCGCCGACAGCGGCGTCTGCTCAGCCGGCTTGATGACCACGGTGCAGCCTGCCGCCAGCGCCGGCGCGACCTTGCGGGTGATCATCGCGATCGGGAAATTCCACGGCGTGATGGCGGCGCACACCCCCACTGGCTGCTTGATGACGAGCACGCGCTTGTTGGCGTCGGTGGCAGGCACGGTCTCACCGTAGACGCGTTTGGCCTCCTCGGCGAACCACTCGAGGAAGCTGGCGCCATAGCCCACCTCGCCCTTGGCCTCGGCCAGCGGTTTGCCCTGTTCGGCGGTCATGATGCGGGCCAGGTCGTCCGCATGTTGAACCATCAAATGGAACCACTTCACCAGGATCGCGCCGCGCTCTTTCGCGGTCTTGCTGCGCCAGGCCGGCCAGGCGCGGTTGGCGGCGGCGATGGCTGCTTGCGCTTCGGCGGCACCCACGTTCGCCACCTCGGCCAAGGTCAATCCCGTGGCCGGGTCGTCGACGGCGAAACGCTGCGTCGAGCCGACCCACACGCCGTTGATCAGTGCGTCGGCTTTCAACAGTGACGGGTCGTTCAGGGCCGCCAGTGGCGAGGAGGTCAGGGTCATGCGGTGCTCCAGTGCAGCCAGACAATCTAACGCAGGGCCGGTGGTGCGCTAAAATCTGGTCTGTTCAACCAGATTGTTACCGCTGGAGCGACCATGTCCCTGTCACGATCCATCCAAAGCATCGGCCTGTTCGAGGCCAAGACGCATTTCTCCGAACTGGTCAGCCGTGCCGAGGCGGGGGAAGAGATTGTCATCACGCGGCACAACAAGCCGGTGGTGCGGCTGGTGCCGGTCCAGGCCGTGCCCGTGGTCGACAAGGCTCGGCGGCGGGCTGCCATCCAGGCGATCCTCGATCTGAACGAAGACATACGACGCGACGGCGGTGCGGCGCCCATCCCTGACATCGTGCAGCTCGTGCGCGATCAGCGCGAAGCACAGACCGCGCGCAAGCTGAAGGCGGCAGGCCTCGAATGAGCGAGGCGACGGTGGTGCTCGATGCGTCGTACGCGCTCGCCATCGTGATGCACGACGAGGCGCAGCCTGCCAGCGCCAACGCGGTGCTGGCGGCGCACTTGATTGCGCCCGCCATCTGGCCGCTGGAAATGGCGAACGCGGTGATGAGCAACCTGCGCCGCAAGCGGCTGGCTGATGCCCATGTGCCGCGCCTGTTCGACGCCATGGAGCAGCTCGATGTGGAGGTGTTCGCCACGCCGATGGCCACCGCCAGCCACTGGTTCACGTTTTCCACGCAGCACCGGCTGACGCCTTACGACGCGCAGTACATCGACCTCGCGCTGCAGCACCATTGCGCCATCGCCACCTGTGACGCCGATGTCGCACTGGCCGCCACCCGATTGGGTCTGATAGTGCTGGCCTGATGCCGCACTGAAGCCCGCCCCTGAACCTTTTTGAAAAAGCAAGTGATGAAAGCCACCGACATCCGCCAGACCTTCCTGACCTTCTTCGAAGCCAAGGGCCACACCATCGTTGCCAGTTCGCCGGTGGTGCCCGGCGATGACCCGACGCTGCTGTTCACCAACGCCGGCATGAACCAGTTCAAGGACGTGTTCCTCGGCTTCGACAAGCGGCCGTACACCCGCGCCACGACCAGCCAGAAGTGCATCCGCGCCGGCGGCAAGCACAACGATCTCGACAACGTCGGCTACACCGCGCGGCACCACACCTTCTTCGAGATGCTGGGCAACTTCAGCTTCGGCGACTACTTCAAGAAAGACGCGATTGCCTACGCCTGGGAGCTGCTGACCGAGGTCTACAAGCTCCCGAAGGAAAAGCTCTGGGTCACGGTCTATGCCGAGGACGACGAGGCCTACGACATCTGGAACAAGCAAGTGGGCGTGCCGGCCGAGCGCATCGTGCGCATCGGCGACAACAAAGGCGCGCGCTATGCGTCGGACAACTTCTGGATGATGGGCGACACCGGCCCTTGCGGCCCCTGCACCGAAATCTTCTACGACCACGGCCCTGAAGTGGCGGGCGGCCCGCCGGGCTCGCCGAACGAGGACGGCGACCGCTACATCGAGATCTGGAACAACGTCTTCATGCAGTTCAACCGCACCGAAGACGGCGTGATGCACAAGCTGCCGAAGCCCAGCGTGGACACCGGCATGGGCCTGGAGCGCATCACCGCGGTGCTGCAGCATGTGCACAGCAACTACGAGATCGATCTGTTCGTGAATCTGCTGGCGGCGGCGAAGCGCGCGGTCGATGCCGCTGGCGCAGTGGATGCCGACAAGGATTCGCCATCGCTGAAGGTCATCGCCGACCACATCCGTGCCTGCTCGTTCACGATCGTCGACGGCATCATCCCGGGCAACGAAGGCCGCGGCTACGTGCTGCGCCGCATCACCCGCCGCGCGATCCGGCACGGCTATAAGCTGGGCGCGCGCACGCCGTTCTTCCACACGCTGGTCGCCGCGTTGGCGGTGGAAATGGGCGATGCGTATCCCGAGTTGCGCCAGCAGCAACAGCGCGTCACTGAGGTGTTGAAGCAGGAGGAGGAGCGCTTCTTTCAGACCATCGAGCGCGGAATGAATAGGCTCGAGGACTCCCTCTGGCGTTCACCTGTTCGAGCTTGGCTTAGTGGAGCTACCGGTCGGTCATGGTCCGGTGGTTTCAGTTCCTCAAATATGCAGACTACGTTTGATAGCTACTCAGATCTTGGTCGAGGAGTAGACGAGCAGGTCGCGTTGTATTTCAGTGGGAATGCCGACATTGCAAGCGTTTCAGACCGTGTTCTACGAGCGCTCTCAGACTTGTCTCGACAGAAGGAAAGCGATCCCTTCTTTGCGGTGCGGAAACTAGTAGTCGTAGTTGTCGATGTCGGCGATCAGTCCTTGGTTAAGGATGAGATTCGGCGCCTCACTTCTGTCAACGCGGCAACGTTTGCGAGCGAAGTTCATGTCGTTCCGAAAGCCGCTATCTCTGGGCTCTCTGTACTTAGCGGGGACGTCGCTTTTGAGTTACACGACACGTATGGCTTCCCACTTGATTTGACCGCCGATGTTTGTCGAGAGCGTGGGGTGACAGTCGATCAAGCAGGCTTTGATGCCGCGATGAATCGCCAGCGCGAACAGGCGCGCGCCGCCGGCAAGTTCAAGATGGCGCAGGGCCTGGCCTATGACGGCGCGGCGACCGCCTTCCATGGCTACGAGCATCTGGTGCGCGAAGGCGCCAAAGTCACCGCGATCTACCTCGATGGCAGCTCGGTGGCAACAGCCCGCGCGGGCGACGATGTGGTGATCGTGCTCGACCAGACGCCTTTCTACGCCGAGAGCGGCGGCCAGGTGGGTGACACCGGCGAGCTGCGCAACCCGACCACCCGCGTGCTGGTCGAGGACACGATCAAGGTGCAGGCCAGCGTGTTCGGCCACCATGGACGTGTTGTCGAAGGCGAGGTTTCAGTCGGCGACAGCTACACCGCGCGCGTCGACGGTGAACGCCGCGCGAAGACGGTGCGCAACCATTCCGCGACGCACCTGATGCACAAGGCCTTGCGCGAGGTGCTGGGTGCGCACGTGCAGCAGAAGGGCTCGCTGGTGACGCCTGATCGCACCCGCTTCGACTTCGCCCACAACGCACCGATGACCGAAGCGCAGATGGCCAAGGTCGAGGCGCTGGTCAATGCCGAGATCTTGGTCAACGCGGCGACGCAGGCGCGCGTGATGGCGATCGACGACGCTCAGAAGACCGGCGCGATGATGCTGTTCGGCGAGAAATACGGCGACGAGGTGCGCGTGCTCGACATCGGCAGCAGCCGCGAGCTGTGCGGCGGTACGCACGTGACGCGCACCGGCGACATCGGGTTGTTCAAGGTGGTCGCCGAAGCGGGCGTGGCGGCGGGTGTGCGGCGCATCGAGGCGATCACCGGCGACAACGCGTTGGCCTATCTGCAATCGCTGGAGGGCACGATGAACCAATTGGCCGGCACGCTGAAAGCCGCGCCTGCCGAGGTGCCGTATCGCCTCGCACAAGTGCTCGATCAGGTGCGCGCGCTGGAGAAGGAGTTGGCTGCCATCAAGGGCAAGCTCGCCTCCTCGCAAGGCGACGAGTTGTTGGCGCAAGCGATGGATGTGGGCGGTGTGAAAGTGCTGGCAGCGAAGCTCGAAGGGGCCGATGCCAAGGCGCTGCGCGAGACGCTGGACAAGCTGAAGGACAAGCTCAAAAGCGCGGTCATCGTGCTGGCCAGCGTCGACGGCGGCAAGGTGCAGTTGGCAGCAGGTGTCACGGCCGATGTGCTGACCAGGCCGGGGGCCAAGATCAAGGCGGGCGAGCTGGTCAACGCCGTCGCGCAACAAGTGGGTGGCAAGGGCGGTGGCAAGGCCGACATGGCCATGGCCGGCGGCACCGATGCCAGCGCATTGATGCCCGCACTGCAATCGGTCAGCCGCTGGGTGGCTGAACGCTTGTAAAGCAAACGGGCGCCGCGCGGGCACCCGTTTTGCACAGCCTTGGCGTGCATGAAGCACACCGAAAATACCTGACACGCGCCACCCGCAGCCGACCCAGGTCAAGCGGGGGTGCCGCCCATCGCGGTTACATCGGCGCGCTTCCTTTCGCCTTCTTTTCCTTTTCAGCCCGCAGGTGCGAGGCTTTGAACTGGTTCGTCATCCAGATGACAGCGACGACGAACCACAGCAAAAAAAGAATGCCTTGAATCTTCATTCCGGTTACCTCGTTGTGATGGTCAGGGGTTGAGAAATTATCGTCAAAAACACAGACACGCTGCAAATTTTTGACGCACACCGATCACGCGTGCTTCGGTTTTCTGCGTGATCAAACGGGAACCTGCGCCGGGCTGCGGCGGATCAGGGGGGCCATGGCGACGATGGTGGCGATCAAGAGCACGATCTCGATCGTGTAGACGGCGATGTATCCGGTGAGGGAGGTGGTGTAGGCGGCAACGACGTCGCGGATCACACCCCCCAGCGCGATGGCCACACCGGCGCCGGTCGCTTGCACCGCGCCCCACGCACCCAAGGCCAGTCCGCTCTGATTTTTCGGGGCGAGGTTCATGGTGGCGGTCAGGGTGCCATGGCCGAACAGTCCGGCCCCGAAGCCGATCAACATCACGCCCGCACCGAACAGCCACTGTGACTGAACCGAGGCGGAAAAAATCACCGCGAAGAATGCAGGAATGCCCACCAGGGCGCCTGCGCTTGCCATGCGAAACGGGTCGGCGCCGCGGCTCAACACCTGTGATGCCAGCGTGAAGCCGAGCAAGCCGCCGATGGCCAGCGAGGCGGTCAGCGCCGTCGTCGAGCCGACACTCAGCCCGAGGATCTCGCCGCCGAAAGGCTCCAGCAGCACTTCTTCCATGCTGAACGCCATCGTTCCCAGGCCGACAGCCAGCAAACGCCGCACTGCATCGTCGCCTCGGCAGAACGTCTCGATGGCCTCTCGGAAGCTGATCTGCGGCAACGCGCGCGGTACCCGGCTGCGACCTTCTTGCTTCCACAACGCGACCACGTTGAGCACCATGGTGGTCAACGCTGCACCCTGGATCACCTGAATCAGGCGTGCCGGGCTGAAGTCAGCCAACAAGGCACCGAACACCAGCGCACTGGCGATCATGCCGACCAGCAGCATGACGTACATCAGACCGACCACCTTGGGTTGCGACTCCACCGGTGCGAGATCGGTCGCCAGCGCCAGCCCGACGGTCTGCGTGGTGTGCATGCCCGCACCGACCAGCAAGAATGCGATGGCCGCGCCCAACTGACCCACCCACGCCGGTGCCTGGCTGGACTGGCCGCCGCCCGAGAGCACCAGCAGCGCGAACGGCATGATGGCCAGGCCGCCGAACTGCAGCAGGGTGCCCATCCAGATGTAAGGCACCCGTCGCCAGCCCAGGGCCGATGTGTGCCGGTCGGATCGAAAGCCGATGAGGGCACGCAGCGGCGCGAAGACCAGCGGCAGCGCGATCATGATGGACACCAGGGACGCCGGCACACTCAGCTCGACGATCATGACCCGGTTCAGCGTGCCGATCAGCAGCACCAAGGCCATGCCGACCGAAACCTGGAACAGCGACAGGCGCAGCAGCCGGGACAACGGCAGCTCGGGCGTGGCCGCGTCGGCGAACGGCAAAAAGCGCGGGCCCAGGTTGGCCCACGCAGAAATCAATTGTTGGCTGATCTGCTTCACGGCGTCACGCGCGGTGGGGAGCAGCCGTGCAAGGGATTGCGAGTGACACACACATGAGAGTCAGGTGCTGTCGAAGGCGATGGAGGATGTCGCCGAAAGAGAAGGTCCGGAATGCAGCGCAATTCCGGACCCCCATGAGCACCGAGCTTACGGGGCGGGCGCTGCCGCAGGCGCCGCCATCGGAGCAGGCGCTGCAGCGGCTTTAGCACCGCCCTGGTAGTAGGCCTGCAGCCACGGCGTGTTCGTCACCAAAGCCAGGTGAACGGCAAACGACGAGACGGCTACTGCCGTGAGGAAGAGAGGAATGCCCAGCTGAGGCCGGACCACTGTCCACATTTTTCCGTAGATCATGTTTGTCTCCTTGTGTGATCAGTGCAACCAGGGCGAATAGATGTACGCCAACAGGTGTGCCAGCGCGGCGATGATCCCGAAGATCTGCGTGCCCTGAATCAGATTGCGGTGAATCTCCTCTGATTCGGCCACCGTCAACCCGGTGATCCCAACTTTTTCGTCTGCCATAAGTCTTCTCCTTGCAAGAAGTTCTAGTCGTGCTCAACCCGCACGGGGGCTATTGATGGCCTGTTGGCCAGGAATCTCGATTGCACACTGGAAAGTGTAAACGTCAGTTAACACCACCAAGTGTCAGGTGATACTGACACAACTGGGGCGCTTGTCAACCACATAAAACCCGGCACAACGATGCGAGACGCCAACACCTCGAGGCGGGTTCTGGCGCGACCGAGCTGCTGCGCCGGGTGCTGCGGATCTCGACTCAGCGCTGCACCTTCAAGGCCTGGGGGTTGACCAGATTCGTTGGCACGCCTTCGATGAAGTGCACCACGTTGTCGAAGGCGATGCTGAAGTGCTCCTCGTAGCTGTCTTGCTCGACGTAGCCGATGTGTGGCGTGCACACCGCGTTTTCCAGGCGCAGCAAGGGGTGTCCCTGCAAGATGGGTTCGCTCTCGAACACATCCACGGCGGCCATGCCCGGCCTGCCACGGTTCAGCGCCGACACCAGGGCACCTTCTTCGATCAGTTCGGCGCGCGAGGTGTTGACCAACAGCGCGGTCGGCTTCATGCGTGACAAGTGCTCGATCTTCACGATGCCGCGCGTGCTGTCTGCCAGGCGCAGGTGCAGCGACAGCACGTCGCACTCGTCAAAGAAGTGCTCGCACGTCAGGGCTGATGCATGACCATCCAGCTCGGCGCGTTCACGCGCTGATTCGCTGCCCCACACCATCACGCGCATGCCGAAAGCACGGGCGTAGCCCGCGACCAACTGGCCGATGCGGCCATAACCCCAGACCCCCAGCGTCTTGCCGTGCAGCACCATGCCCACTCCAAAGTTGGTCGGCATCGACAAGGCCTTCAGCCCCGATTGCTGCCAGGCCCCGTGCTTCAAATTGCCGATGTACTGCGGCAGGCGACGCATCGACGCCATGATCAGCGCCCAGGTCAGCTCGGCTGGCGCGACGGGCGAGCCGACCCCTTCAGCTACCGCAATGCCCAGCCGGGTACAGGCCTCGACATCAATGTGCGCGCCGACTTTGCCGGTCTGTGAGATCAGTCGAAGCTTGGGCAGCTTCTCCAGCAGCTGACGGGGGAAATGCGTGCGCTCATGGATCAACACCAGCACTTCGGCATCGCGCAGCCGCACCGACAGCTGCGCGATGCCCTTGACCGTGTTGGTGTAGACCTTGGCCTGCAGGGCGCTCATTTTCTCGGCGCATTTCAGCTTGCGCACCGCGTCCTGGTAGTCGTCGAGGATGATGATGTTCACGGCACATGAAGGTCGGCAACGATGCGTGCATTGTGAC
This sequence comes from Rhizobacter sp., assembly GCA_021732645.1. Lineage (GTDB taxonomy): Bacteria > Pseudomonadota > Gammaproteobacteria > Burkholderiales > Burkholderiaceae_C > PBB1. Next base: position 10,147 of record JAKFUQ010000221.1, read on the forward strand.
TTTCAGCGCAACGGCTCGCTACGCCGGGCGCCCGCGGGCAGTCGGCTTGCCGCCATGGCCGATCGGTCGGCGGGCATGCCGTGCAGCGGATGGGCTGGTGTGCCGTCGCCACTCTCGTGGCGCGATGGCAGGGCCACCTGCGCTTCATGGACGGCGCGCCAGAGCTCGGCGTCTGGGCGTGGCGAACTGGGCTGCAGGCGCATCTCAGCGGCTCCACAGGCCAGCACACAGTGTGCGCAGCGGGAAATGGCGGTTCAGCGTGTTCATGCGCAACTGGGCTTGCGATTCGTTGTACTGCGTGGCGATCAGGGTGTACACGGCGGTGCGCAGGTGCCACAGCTCGCGCGGTGCGCGTGCGCGTGCGATTTGACCGCGTACCGACTGTGCGATGTCAGCGTCGATGTCGTTCAGCGCCTCGGTAAACGCCTTGCGCAACTCGGCCATGGACGCCGACGGGGGCGCCGAGGCCCGTGACGACGCCTCAGAGGGCGCAGGCGCGCTGACATCCCAGCCGGTGTTGAGCCAATCGCGCAGGCCCACTCGCCAGCGCGTCGCGCGGTACAAACGTTCTGGCGGGAAGACCTCGGTGCGTTGCAACACCGTGCGCAACAGCGGCTGCTGCACCGGTGCCTGCACGGGTTGGCGCCGCACACGGGCTTGCCAGCTCCATTGCAGCCGCTGTGTCCATTGCTTCGGCATGTCGTTGCGTGTGCGCGTGTGAATGGGGGATCGGGCGGATTCTTGCTGTCGGGCGCCTACGCAATCCGCCGAAAAGCCCCCTGATCGCGCATCAACTGCCGACAGGCCGCCGCCTGCCGCTACAACATCATGTTGTTGCGGATCAGCCCGACAGCCAGCCCTTCCAGCTCGAAATCGACATCGCCGAACGGAATCACGATGGTCTGGAAGTCCGGATTCTCGGGTTGCAGCTCGATGGTGGTGCGGGTGCGCTTGAAGCGTTTGACGGTGACCTCGTCACCCAGACGCGCGACGACGATCTGCCCGTTCTTCGCGTCACGCGCTTTTTGCACCGCCAGCAGGTCACCGTCCATGATGCCGGCGTCGCGCATGCTCATGCCACGCACCTTCAACAGGTAGTCGGGCCGGCGCGGGAACATGCTCGACTCCATCAGGTAGGTCTGGTCGATGTGCTCCTGCGCCAGGATTGGGCTGCCCGCAGCCACACGGCCCACCAACGGCAAGGTGAGCTGCGCCAGGCTGGGCAGCGGCAGGCTGAACTGTTTGCCGCGCATCAGGTTGAGCGCGCGCAATGTGTCAGACTTCAATCGGATGCCCCGCGAGGTGCCGCCCACCAGTTCGATCACGCCCTTGCGCGCCAAGGCTTGCAGATGTTCTTCGGCGGCATTGGCCGATTTGAAGCCGAGCTCGGTGGCAATCTCGGCGCGGGTCGGGGGCGCACCCGTGCGTTCGATCGCGCTTTGCACCAGGTCGAGGATCTGCTGTTGCCGGTCGGTGAGCTTGGGGGCGTCTTGCATGGCGGTCCTTTGAGGAATTTCTGCATGACGACAAGGCCGTTTCAGGCCACTGGTCGTCTGTCCAGTGACTGTATTTTCATCCAGCTTTCCCCAAAATGCAAAACAGTGCTTCTCTCGTCGTGGTACTCGGCACTGGCGGCACGATCGCCGGTACCGCCGCGTCGTCATCGGATGACCGTGGCTACACCGCGGCGCAACTGAGCATTGCGCAGCTGCTGGCCACGGTGCCCGATGGGGTCGGCGTGCCCGTCGAGGCCGAGCAGGTCGCACAGGTCGACAGCAAGGACATGAGCCACGCCATCTGGCAGGCCCTGGCGCTGCGCGTCGCCCATCACCTGGCGCGCACGGAGGTGGCCGGCATCGTCATCAGCCACGGCACCGACACCCTGGAGGAAACGGCTTACTTTTTGCAGCGTGTGCTGGCCCCGGTGAAGCCCGTGGTGCTGACCGGCGCGATGCGCCCGGCCACGTCGGCGCAGGCCGACGGGCCGCGCAACCTGCGCGACGCGATGCTGGTGGCGCGGCACGCCTCAAGCGTCGGATTGACCGGTGTGCTGGCGGTGCTGAATGGCGTGGTGCACGGCGCACAGCAGGTGCGCAAGGCGCATCCCACGCGGCTGGATGCGTTCGATTCGGGCGAGGCCGGTCCGTTGGCCGCAGTCGACAACGGCGTGCTGCGGTACCTTGCTGCGCCTGCTCCAGGCCCTCTGCCACCGGTCACTGCCGCGCTCCACTGCGCCGTGGCCGACTGGCCCCGGGTCGACATCGTCGTCAGCCATGCCGGCGCCAGCGGCGCGGTGGTGCGTGCCTTGTGCGCAGACGGTGTGGTCGGCCTGGTGGTGGCCGCCACCGGCAACGGCACCTTGCACCACGAGATCGAGGCCGCGTTGTTGACGGCCCAGGCCCAGGGCGTGGCCGTGCGGTGCAGTTCGCGCCGTGGTGACGGGCGGGTGGCCCAGCCCGCTGCGAAGGGTCTGCTGGAAGCCAGCGACCTGAGCCCGGTCAAAGCGCGCATCGAGTTGATGCTGGGGTTGATGCCACCGGGGGCACCCTGAGCCACGCCATGAGCAACGGCCCCGAAGGGCCGCCGTTCATCGCGAGCTCAAGCCCGACAAGTCAGGTGGGTGTGCGGTTCGCCAGCTTCGCCTTGCGCCTGGCCATCCAGCCGACCCAGCTCAGGCCTGCCAACATCAGCGCATGGGTTTCGGGCTCGGGCACCGGCGTCAGCGAAAACACGCTGGTGGTGTTTGACACCTCGTTCGAGAACGCGATGTACGTCACGCCGTCGATGGTGAACGATTCCAGGCCTTCGGGCGACACATTGCCCGGCGCCACCAGCAGGTCAACGAAGCTCACCGCCAGCGGATCGGTGATGTCGAACACGCCTATCGACGCCGTCGTGGTGCGCTCCAGCCCGATGAACGCATAGGTGCGACCGCCCGCGCGCAGCACTTCCACGCCTTCAGGCTCGACGCCGCGGTCGTCGCTGCGACCGGCGTCATCGTAGAGGCCGCGCTCAGCGGCGGCGCGATCCAGAATGCTGCCGCTGTCGTAGACCAGATCGCCGTTCTCGTCGCGGATCGAAAACGAACGCGAGCCCGCAGTGAACACGACGCCACCCACGGTGGAATCGACGTTCGACACCCGGACGTTGTTCGCGGGGGCGGCCAGCCCGAAGTTGCTGCCGCGCGAGCGGTCGCCGTCGTCTTCGCGGTAGTCGCCCTCGTTGGCCAGCACGATGAAGGTTTGGCCACCGGCCTCGTAGGTGGCCAGGCCGTCCGGTTGATAAAGACCACGGAGATTGTTGACAGTGACGAAGGCTATCGTGCCGTCGATGTCCGACGGATCTATCTCGTTGCCGACCTGGCCGAAGTCTTTCGAGCCCAGGCCGATCACCTTGTCGAAGGTGTTGGTCTCCAGGTTCAGCACGCCCAGGGCGTTGGCTTCCTGGATCGCCACGTAGGCGCGGGTGCCGGCGGCGTTGACGGCAATGTATTCGGGCTCGAAGTTCGCGCCGATGTTGGCGCGGATGTTCAAGCCCGTGTTGGAGGCGACTTGTGGCACACCTACCGCTTGCGGGTCGGCGTTCACGATCAGTGCGCGCGTGGCCACGTCGATGATGCTGACGGTGCCCACCGGGTCGATCGCAGCGGGCCCGAAGGTTCGCGGAAACGCATTCGATGCCGAGGTGCGGGGCCCATAGGTCGTGGGCGTGCCTTCGTTTGCCACCAGCAGGCGCTGCCCGTCCGGCGTGAAGGTGACCATGTCGGGCAGCGCACCGACGGTGATGGAACTGACGCCGCTGGCCAAGGAACGGGTGGTGGTGTCGTACAGCTGAACCACGCCGTTGTTGGTTTGCAGCGGTGCCTGAATGGCAAACGCCGCCAAGCCGTTGCTGACGGCCACACTGTTGATCGAGCCGAAGGCCGAGATGTCGATGCGCTCGCCGATGCGCGCGCCGGTGCGTGCGTTCAACACGTCAACGCCGGCCACGCCGGCCACCCACAGTGACTGAGTGGCGCTGTCGTACGCGAGGATCTCGGAGAGGAACGATCCGGCGGGTGGCGTGGCCGCGCCGTGGGTAAACGTCCAGGCGTGGCTGAAGGTGAGGGCACCCGTTCCCACCACGGCATGGGCCGACGGCGTGACGAATGCGGCGGAGCACGCCAGAGTGGCGGCGAGGGAAAGCAAGGTCTTGTTCATGGAAAACAGCCAAGTAAGAGTGAGAAATCACGTGCCGCAGAAAACGGCACACACTGCGCCGATGCTGAGGACCCAACATGACACTCCCGTGACGCTGGGGCTCGTGCGGAGCGACTTTGACGATGAACACCCCCCGCATTCCGGGGGGGTGATTCAGATCAACCCCTGCGCGATGACGGCCGAGCCTGGCGCTTGGCCATCCAGCCGACGAGACCCAGTCCAGCCAGCATCAGCGCATAGGACTCGGGTTCGGGCACCGGGGCGGTGTAGCCGCCCAGATCGGCCGCAGACACCTTGTAGGCGTGCAGCACGCCGGGGATCAGCGCGTAGCCTGCGGGCAGGTCGCCGAGGTTGGTGGTGCCGACGGTGGTGCCATTCGAAGCGAGGGAGTAGCAGTTGGTCGCGCTGCCCAGGTCGCATTGCAGGCGGGTTTGCGTGGTCGGGTTGAAGTACACGTCGAACTGCACATTGCTGCCGTTTTGCGTCACCGAGTAATCGTTGTCGTTGCCCGCCAGCAGCAGGTACGAGCCGTCTGCCAGTTGCGGTCCGATCGCCAGGCCTTCCCATTTCTCGGGCGACAAGCCCAACTCGGGCAGCGTGTTGGCGGCCAGGTCGAGGAACGGGGTGGCGCCCTTGGTCACGGCCACCGTGCCCACCGGCAAGCCGCTCGCCGCATTGGGGAGAACGACGCCGCTCACGTCGGTGGCACCCGCCAGATCGATCTGGTAGACGCTCTTGATCGGCGCACTCAGATCCGACCCCGCACCCACGCCTCGGTTGTTGCGCTCCAGCACCAAAAATCGCTCGTCGCCGAGAGCCACCAAGGCTGAAGTACCGCGGCCCTGGGTCGCAGCCTGCAGGTAGTACGCATATTGCGCAACGGCGGCGCCGCTCGCCGTATCGAACTTGACGATGCGCGATGAACTGCCGTTACCGCCACCTTCGTCCAAGGCGGCGCTTTGCACTTGCGCGTAGACAAACTGGCCGTCCGGGCTGATCGCCAGGCCTTCGAAGCCACGGTTGGTGCGTTTGCCCAGCGTGTTGCCGGCATCGCTCGCGTAGTTCGGCACGTTGGCCGCACTGCGCGGCACCAGGTTGGCGGGCGTGGTGTAGGTCCTGATCAGGGCGCCGCTGCGATCAAATTCATACAGCGAAGGGCCATATTCGTCGGATACCAGCAAGTTCCCGTTGCGTGGGTTGATGACGAAGCCTTCGGGATCGAAAGCGTTGCCGAGCAGGTTCGTGGGGCTGGGCGCGATACCGTTGTAGGTGCCACTGGCGTTGCTGAACTTGATCGTTTGCTGCACCTGGAAGTTCGAGATCGCACCGGTGTTCGCATCGACGTCGAGCGAGAAGCGCTGCACCCGCGTGTCGTAGTTCAAAGTGCCGCCGCCTGGCCCGCGATCCGACAGGCCCCACCACTCGTTGCGGCTGCGGTCGTAGTAGATGTCGGAGAACATGCCCAACCGACCGTCGTTGACCGAGGTGCCGAACTGATCGCCCGTGCTGCCCGGTATGACCAGCCCGTTGACGAAGGTCGGTGCGGCGTGCGCTGGCAGAGCCAGGGTCAAACACGCCAGAGCGGCACTGGCAAGGCAAGACAAACGAGCGTTCATGGGTGGCAGTCATCAAAGTGGTTGATGACCGCGAGGCTAGACAGCCCGCGTGTCACTCCGATGACCGACCCCGCCGCCCGTGTAGGCCGGGGTGCGGCCCGCTTCACTGACCGTTGTTCAGGCTTTGGGCCAGGTAGTGCGCAAGGTCTTCCAGGTCGTTTGCCTTCAGGCCCGACAGCGCCTCGTTCATCGCCGGTGTGTAGCCGAGCCGCGTGCCACCTTGAAAGCCCTTCAGCGCGATCTGCAGGTAATCCTCGCGCTGGCCGCCCAGGCGCGGCACCTGACCGCCGCCCGCGAGATCGGCACCATGGCAGGAACCGCAGCGATGGGCGGCGGCGAGTTGCCGGCCGCGCTCGAAGCGGGCTACATCACGCGGTGGCGAGGCCTGCTCTAATGGCACGGCTGCCAACGCCGCCGCGGGCAGCCGCGCGATGGCTTCCGAGTAGCCGCGCAGGTCGGCGTCGCTCAGGCCCTTGGCGAGTGCGCTCATGGCTGCGCTCAGCGGGTGGTCGTTGCGCCGGCCGTCGCGGAACAAGAAGAGCTGCGTGATGACATAGAACGAGTGCTGACCGGCCAGCGAGGGCACCAGCGGCAACTCGCTGCGGCCCTCGCTGCCGTGGCAGGCCGCGCAGGTGGCGGCGTATCGCTCGCCGTAATCGACCACCGGCTTCGCCGCTGCAGCGGGTGCTGGATTTGCCTTGCTTGCCCCACCTGATTTGGAAGGCTGTGATCGAGGCGCAGCACTCTCCGCCCACGCACCAGGCGCGATGGCGATGAAGCTCAGCAGTGCTGTCCACTGCCAGAGCCTCACCCTGCGCCGCAGCCTCATTTGCCGGCGTAGGTGATGCGGTAGATCGCGCCGTTGTGGTCGTCACTCACCAGCAACGAGCCATCCTTCATCACCATCACATCGGCCGGGCGGCCGAGGAACTGGTTGTTCTCGACCAGGCCGGTGAGGAAGGGCTCGACACGCGACACGCCACCCTTGCCGTCGGGGAAGGCCACCACCACATCGGCGGCGTTCTTCAGCGTTCGGTTCCACGGACCGTGGCGGGCGATGAAGATTGCACCCTGGTACTTCTTCGGGAACATCTTGCCGCTGTAGAAGCGCATGCCCAAAGGTGCCGAGTGCGCGCCGAGCTTGGCCGCGGGCTTCACGTAGTCACTGCAATTCTTGCCCCAGCCCAAATCGGGGTCGGCAAAGTCGCCAGCGTGGCAGTAGGGGTAGCCGAAGTGCTGCTTGCCCGGCTGCGTGACGACATTCAATTCGTCTTCCGGCAGGTCTTCGCTCAGCCAGTCGCGTTGGTTGTCTGTGAACCACAGGTGGCCGGTCTTGGGCTGGAAATCGAAGCCCACCGTGTTGCGCATGCCGTGCGCCACCACCTCGACACCCGAGCCGTCGAGGTTCATGCGGAAGATCTTCGTGTAGCGCTCGTCGCTCTCGCAGATGTTGCAAGGCGCGCCCACCGGCACGTACAGCTTGCCGTCGGGGCCGACCTTGATGAACTTCCAGCCGTGGGGCACGTCGCCCGGCAGCTTGTCGTAGACCATCACCGGCTCCGGCAGCTTGTCGAGATGCGCCTCGATGTTGTCGTAGCGCACGATGTCCTTCGGTGTGGCCAGGTACAGGCTGCCCTGGTGGTACTCGATGCCGCTGGGCAGGAAGAGTTTTTCGGCGAGCGTCTTCACCTCGCGCTGGCCGCCGTTGTTGACCACCGCATACAGCTTACCAGCGGCGAACAGGCTGCTGACGAAGACCGTGCCCTTGTCGCCCTCGCGCATGCTGCGGGCATCGAGGATGTTGCTCACGAAGACCTCGGCCTTGAAGCCCGGCGGCAGCTTCATCTTGGCGATCGGCAACTGGTCGGCCGCCGTCGGGATCGGGAAGGACGGCACCGGTGCCATCTTGTCGGCCGTCGGGTTTTTCGGCCGACCCTTGGCCCAGAACGGCTCTTCGGCGGCCGGGGGCTGGGCAAAAGCGGTGGCGGCAAACAGCAGGGCTGCTGACAGCGCAGCCACATGGAAGCGGGATCTCATGAAGGTCTCCTCGAATTCAAGCGACCTTCAAGGTCACGTCGATGTTGCCGCGGGTCGCGTTGGAGTAAGGGCACACGATGTGCGCGTCTTGCACCAGCTTTTCGGCGGCGGCGCGGTCCATGCCCGGCACGCTGATGGTCATCGCCACGGCGACGCTGAAGCCGTTGGGGATGGGACCGATGTCGACATCGGCGGCGATCGAGATGTCGGCCGGCAGGGTGATCTTCTGCTGTCCGGCCACGAACTTCATCGCACCGATGAAGCAGGCCGAGTAGCCCGCGGCAAACAGCTGCTCCGGGTTGGTGCCGAAAGCGCCGTCACCGCCGAGTTCCTTCGGCGTGGTCAGCTTGACCTCGAGGGCGCCGTCGGACGACTTCGATGAGCCTGCACGGCCTCCGGTCGAGGTGGCGTGGGCGGTGTAGACGATGGTTTCGAGTGACATGGGGGTGTCCTTGATGGGGGATGGGGCTGATGTGGAAGGTTGGGTCATGCGGCGGCAACGGCCACGCCGACCGGACGCAAGTCTTACACAGCCACAGCGCGCATGGGAGTTACCGACAGCTGTCGCGCTGTCGCAGCCGTGCCCCGCCTTGGACGTCAACCCGTCGATTTGCGGCGGTGCACGCCCCGGCTTGCCACGGCAGCCAACCCGAGCAGCATCAGCGCCCAGGTCTCGGGCTCGGGAATCGCAGGGATCGAGGCGAGCGACACGGTGCCGGGGAACTGCCCGGACGCCGAGTAGGTGGTCGCGCCGTCGGGGGCTCGATAAGCAACTTCCACGGTGTTCGCGAAGTCGACACTGGAGAAAACGTTTTGCAACGAGGCATCCACACGCGCACTCGTGTTCAGTTCGAGCACCCAGTCGAAATCGCCACCGGGGTTGAATGACGCGGACAGGCTGACGGGTGTGTCGCCCTTCAGGGTCACCACGTCCGCCGGGTCGACCTCGAAGTCAACCAGTTGCTCCCCCAGGTACCAGAACCGGCTCAAGAGGGTGGCCGCCGTCAATTGCTGATCCAGCGCTTGAAACACGACGAACCCGTCAGCGAAGGTCGGGTAGGCGCTGAAGTCGAAGGTGTTGAGCTGGCGCCGCAGGTCCAGACCTCCCGGCTGATAGGCGCGCAGCAACAGGATGCTGTAGGCGCGGTTCTGCGGCTGCCCCGGATCGAACCCTGTTGGTACCGCCAAGCCAGGCGAGTGC
>JAKFUQ010000051.1 GCA_021732645.1 Rhizobacter sp.
GCCCCTGTGCGAGTCACCCAGCGACAGCGGCACCACCCAGGCCACCGCGCGGTGCTTGGCGATCGCCTCGACGCTGCTGATGCGGATGTTGTTGGTCGCGCTGCCGACGCGAAACACCGCATAGAGCATCAGTTGGACCGAGCCTGTGCGCGCGCCGACGACGAGGTCGGTGCCGCTGACCGACTGCGAGAAGTTCTCGCGCACATCGGTGCGCACCTGCTCGAAGCCGAGCAGCAGGAAGGTCGACAGCGCCACCGAAAGCAGCACCAGCGACAGCGTCGCGCGGCGGTTCCAGGCACTGCGCCAGGCCAGCGTCAGCAGCGCCCTCACGCAGCGTCTTCCATCGCGGACGTGGCCACCCGGTTGATCGCCGACAGCGATAGCCGCTCATCGAAGCGCGCTGCCAAACGCTCATCGTGGCTGACGAAGACCAGCGTGCCGCCAGACGCACGGCAAGCATCCAGCAGCAGGTCCATGAAGCTGTCGCGCAAAGCCGCGTCGAGTGCCGAGGTCGGCTCGTCGGCAATCACCACCTCGGGCCGGCCGATCAGTGCACGCGCTGCGGCCACCCGCTGCTGCTGGCCGACCGACAGCTGCGCGGCAGGCCGCTTCCACAGGCCGTCCGCCAGGCCAACGCGTTGGAGCAGATCGCGCGCGGCAGCGCCGGGCGAGCCACCGTCCTGCGTCGCTCGCTCGCGGCGCAAGGCGGAGAAGCGGCACGGCAACAGCACGTTGTCGAGCACGCTCAGGTAGGGCAGCAGGTTGAACTGCTGGAAGATGTAGCCAAGATGGTCAGCGCGGAATGCATCTCGCCGCGCGCCCGACAGATCGGACCAGCGGGTGCCCAGCAAACTGACCGACCCCGTGCGCGGCAGCAACACGCCAGCCAGCAAACCGAGCAGCGTGCTCTTGCCACCGCCGCTCGGGCCGTGCAGAAACACCGTTCGACCGGCAGCGATACTGAGCCTGTCGATGGCGACGCAATCTGCTGGTTGGCCATCGTGCCATGCCGCTGGCCACGCAAAGCGCAGATCCTGAACCTCGATCACCACACTGCTTTCAAAACAAGGGGCTGAGCGTCGGACACCTTGTTGAGAGCACGCTGCTCACGTAAGGTTCAGTGAGCGGCTGCTGCGGCGTGCGAAATAAAACCACTCGTTGCCGGGCAAGGCCTTGGTGTTCGGGAACACGATGAAGCCATCGCCCTGCGCGGTGACGACGGTGCCGTCGTGTCGGTGACCAATGGGTTCACCGGCTTTCACCGGGTCGAAACTGGCCCAAGGCTTGACGAAGGTGTCGCCCGCATTCAGGCGGTCGGTGACGTGGATCAGGCGCAGCAACTCGATGTCAGCGCGCGGCGCAGGCGCGCGCACGCCGATCATGCCCAGGTGCGACAACGTGTTGATGATGGCGCGGTAAGCGACCTCTGGCCCAGACGGGTCGTCGTGCTGGCCGCATTCCAGCGTGATCGCCATGCCGCCCGCGCTGCGCATGTACTCGGTGGTGCCGATGCCGTAGCGCGGGTCGGTGTTGAGCAGCCTGGCGCGCGCGGTCTGCGGGTCGTCGGACTGCTCAGCACGATTGACGCGGGCGGCCACGCCCTCGGCGTAGGTTTCCAGCCAGCCTTCGACCAGCCGCTTCGGGCCCAGTCGAACCGCCAGCGCTTCCTCTTGTTGGGACAGCGCGAAGGGCTGCAGCGTGCCGTTGTTGTTCGCCGGGCCGATCATCGCGAACGGTTCGCCCGGGGACTGAAACGAATGCAGGTCTAGCAGCACATCGTGCTCGCCCAGCAAGGGGCACAAGGCGTTGGCGATGCGGTCCTCGAAGTCCTGCGGATGTTCACTCGGGCCGAGGTTGCGGTTGAGGTTGCGATCGCCCTCGCGCCGACGCTGCTCGTACGCCTTCTGGTTGGTGATCGGCACGAAGGAGACGCCGCCACGCAGCATGTTCAGCGTCTTGGATTCAAACTCGGCCAGCACGCGCTCGATGGCCCGCGGGCCGCAGATTTCGTTGCCATGCACGGCTCCCAGCACGATCAGACGCGGGCCTGCACGCTCGGTTTTGATGCCGACGACGTTGAAGGGTGCAGTGCTGATGGGCTCGGCGTTCGACATGGCGATGAAATGTGGTGGCTGTGATGACGGGAAAGACGCAGCTCCCGGCGCTGGCGGCCGCAGAGCCCCGGTTCGCGATCGGTATTCTGTATGCAAGGCACAGGGAGCCCACCGGTAGAATGAAGCGCATGCATTCGCGTTCCATCTCCCGAGGGGCTTCCAACGGACACGGTGCCACGCACCGGCAGACGCCGCGCGACCGAATTTGACGCTGCGGTTCCGCGTTTCGCGCAGCACCGCCGCCATCGCAGCCCTGCACACCGATCTGCCCGGCTCGCGTCGCGCGATGCAGGCCCCTCAAAAACACTTTTTGCCGACGCGCCTGACGTGATCGCCAACCGTCGAGACCGAAGCATGTCCACCGAAAAATCGAAACCCGACGCCGACACCTCGGGCCTGCGCGCCACGCTGAACCTGCCGGACACGCCGTTCCCGATGCGCGGCGACCTGCCCAAGCGCGAACCGGCCTGGGTCAAGCAATGGGACGACGCAGGCACCTACCAGCGGCTGCGCGAGGCCCGCTGCGGCGCGCCGAAGTTCGTGCTGCACGACGGCCCGCCGTATGCCAATGGCCAGATCCACATCGGCCACGCGGTGAACAAGGTGCTGAAGGACATGATCGTCAAGGCGCGCCAGCTCAAGGGCATGGACGCGACCTACATCCCCGGCTGGGACTGCCACGGCCTGCCGATCGAGAACCAGATCGAGAAGACCTACGGCCGCAAGCTGCCGCGTGCCGAGGTTCAGGCCAAGAGCCGCGCCTTTGCTGCCGAGCAGATCGCGCAACAGATGGCCGACTTCAAGCGCCTGGGCGTGCTGGCCGACTGGGCTCACCCTTACCGCACGATGGATTTCGGTAATGAAGCCGGCGAGATCCGCACGCTCAAGCGGGTGATGGAACGCGGCTATGTCTATCGGGGGCTGAAACCTGTCTACTGGTGCTTCGACTGCGGCTCGTCGCTGGCCGAGTTTGAGATTGAGTACGCCGACAAGACCTCGCAATCGCTGGACGTGGCCTTTCTGTGCGCCGAGCCGGACCGGCTGGCCAGTGCGTTCAGGCTGCCATCGCTGGTCAAAGAAGCCTACGCCGTGATCTGGACCACCACCGCGTGGACCATTCCTGCCAACCAGGCGCTGAACCTGAACCCGGCCCTCGACTACAGCCTGGTCGACACCGAGCGCGGCCTGCTGCTGCTGGCCTCGGCGCGCGTCGAAGACAGCTTGAAACGCTACGGTTTGCAAGGCACGGTGGTCGCCACCGCGCTGGGCGAGAAGCTCGACGGCATCCACTTCCGCCACCCGCTCGCACATGTCGATGCCGGCTACGACCGCCTGAGCCCCATCTACCTGGCCGACTACGCCACCGCCGACGACGGCACCGGCCTCGTGCATGCAGCACCGGCCTATGGTGTGGAGGACTTCAAGTCCTGCGTCGCACATGGCATGGCCATCGACGACATCCTGAACCCGGTGACCGGCAGCGGCGTTTATGACGCCAGCCTGCCGCTGTTCGGCGGGCAACACATCTGGAAGGCTTGCGCGGTGATCATCGACGCACTCCGCGATGCCGGCCGCCTGCTCGCCACCGCCACCTTCCAGCACAGCTACCCACACTGCTGGCGCCACAAGACGCCGGTGATCTACCGCGCCGCCGCACAATGGTTCGTGCGGATGGACGAGGCCACCGACGACACCGCGGGCGTATTCGCGACCGACCCGGCGTCGCAGACGCTGCGCCAGAGCGCGCTGGCCGCGATCGATGCCACAACGTTTTACCCCGAAAACGGCCGCACCCGTCTGCGCGACATGATCGCCAACCGACCCGACTGGTGCATCAGCCGCCAGCGCAACTGGGGCGTGCCGTTGCCGTTCTTCCTGCACCAAGACAGTGGCGAGCTGCATCCGCAAACGCGGGAATTGATGGACCGCGCGGCCGCGCTGGTCGAGCAGGGCGGCGTCGAAGCCTGGTCGCAGCTCGATGCGCGCGACTGGCTGGGCGACGAGGCCGCGCAGTACACCAAGAGCACCGACATCCTCGACGTGTGGTTCGACTCGGGCAGCACCTTCAACCACGTGCTGCGCGGCTCGCACGACGGCGCGGGCCAGCCCGAAGGCCCCGAAGCCGACCTCTATCTCGAAGGCCACGACCAGCACCGCGGCTGGTTCCACTCATCGCTGCTGATCGCCTGCGCGATCGACGGTCGCGCGCCCTACAAGGGCTTGCTGACGCACGGCTTCGCCACCGACGGCCAGGGCCGCAAGATGAGCAAGTCGCTGGGCAATGTGGTCGCACCACAGTCGGTCAGCGACAAGCTCGGCGCCGAGATCGTGCGGCTGTGGGTGGCCAGCACCGATTATTCCGGCGACCTGAACATCGACGACAAGATCCTCGCGCGCGTGGTCGACGGCTACCGCCGCATCCGCAACACGCTGCGCTTCCTGCTCGCCAACACCAGCGACTTCGATGTGGCGACGGACGCGGTGCCGCTGTCGGAGCTGCTGGAGATCGACCGCTACGCGCTGGCCCGCGCGGCACAGTTCCAGGCCGAGGTGCTGGCGCACTACGAGGTCTATGAATTCCACCCGGTGGTCGCGAAGCTGCAGGTCTATTGCAGCGAGGACCTGGGCGCGTTCTACCTCGACGTGCTGAAGGACCGGCTCTACACCACCGCGCCGAAGAGCCTGGCACGCCGCAGCGCGCAGACCGCGCTGTGGCACATCACGAACGCGATGCTGCGCTGGATGGCGCCGTTCCTCAGCTTCACCGCCGAAGAGGCGTGGCCGATCTTCGCGCCGGGCAGGTCGTCTTCGATCTTCGTCGAGACCTTCTGGGAATTTCCAGACGAGGTGGTCAAAGAGACGGCAAAACTCGGCATCAATTCCGACGTGCTCGGTAGCTCAAAAGGCGCTACGTCTAAGCAAGCTGATTGGCAACCATTGCCTGTGTTTGGAGGTGGCAATCGCGAACGATCTCTGGTTGAACGCTGGGTGATTCTTCGTGGTCTGAGAGATGCTGTTAATCGAGAGATCGAAACAGTTCGAGTAAAGGGGCTGATCGGTTCCTCGCTTCAAGCTGGCATTGAAATTACAGCGACGCCGGACCTTTCGGAAGTTCTTGAGCATGTAGGTGATGAGCTTAAGTTCGTACTCATCGTTTCGCATGTCACCGTGGTTGTTGGAAGCACATTTGGAATCAAGGTGACGCCTTCCCAGTCCGTCAAATGTGAGCGCTGCTGGCACTACCGCGACGATGTCGGCCACGACGCCGCGCACCCGACGATCTGCGGCCGCTGCACCAGCAACCTCTACGGCGCCGGCGAAGTCCGCCGGGTGGCCTGAGATGGCTGACAGGAAAAGTGGCGGCTCCAGCCTGCTCCCCTGGCTCGGCATTGCGCTGCTGGTGATCCTGTCGGATCAGCTCAGCAAGACGCTGATCATTGGCAGCTTTCAACTGGGCGACAGCCACACCGTCACCTCGTTCTTCAACCTGGTGCGGGTGCACAACGCCGGCGCGGCGTTCAGCTTTCTGGCGGGCGCCTCGGGCTGGCAGCGCTGGTTCTTCATCGGGCTCGGGCTGGCGGCCACGGTGTTCATCGTCTGGATGCTCAAGCAACACGGCGGACAGCGCCTGTTCAGCGGGGCACTGGCGCTGATCCTCGGCGGCGCGCTGGGCAATGTGATCGACCGCCTGCTGCACGGCCATGTGATCGACTTCCTGCAGTTCCACTGGGATTGGCTGGCGCCGGTCTTCCCCGGCGGCTACTTCCCGAGCTTCAACATCGCCGACAGCACGATCACTGTGGGCGCGGTGCTGCTGATCCTCGACGAACTGCTGCGCGTGCGGCGCGGCGGCTGAGCCCGCAGGCGCTCAGTCAGGGCAGCAGGATGCTGCAGCCGGTGGTGAGCCGCGCTTCCAGGTCGCGGTGGGCCTGCGCCACCTCGGCCAGCGCGTAGCGCCGCTCCACCGAAACTTTCACCGCGCCGCTCGCGACCACCGCGAACAGATCGTCGGCCATCGCCTGCGTCGCTGCACGGGTGGCGATGTGGGTGAACAGCGTGGGCCGCGTCACGTACAGCGAACCCTTGGCCGCCAGCACGCCCAGGTCCACCGGCGGCGCCTTGCCCGAGGCGTTGCCGAAATTGGCCAGCAGGCCGAAGGGCTGCAACACGTCGAGCGACTTCTCGAAGGTGTCGAGCCCGACCGAGTCGTAGACCACCTTCACGCCACGGCCGCCGGTGATGTCTTTCACCCTGGCGACGAAATCCTCGCGCCGGTAGTTGATCGCGTGCGCCGCACCGTTGTGCAGCGCCAGCGCGCACTTCTCGTCGCTGCCGGCCGTGCCGATCAGCTGCAAGCCGAGTGCTTTCGCCCACTGGCAGGCGATCAGCCCGACACCGCCCGCCGCGGCATGGAACAGCACGAAGTCACCGGGCTGCAGGCCACCCTGCGGCAGCGTCTTCTTCAGCAGGTACTGCGCGGTCAGGCCCTTGAGCATCATCGCGGCGCCGGTCTCGACATCGATGCCGTCGGGCAACCTGACGACACATTTCGCCGGCATCACGCGGGACTCGCAGTAGCTGCCAGTCGGGGTGCTGGCGTAGGCGGCACGGTCACCAGCACGCAGGTGGGTCACGCCCTCGCCCACCGCTTCGATGACGCCGGCCGCTTCCATGCCCAGTCCGGCTGGCAACGGCAGCGGGTACAGGCCGGTGCGGTGGTACACATCGATGAAGTTGAGGCCGCAGGCCTGATGGCGGATGCGGATCTCGCCCGGCCCGGGCTCGCCGATCGGCACCTCGACCAGGTGCATGGCCTCGGGGCCGCCGGGTTGATCGATGCGGATGGCGCGAGTGGTGGTTGACATCTGAAGACTCCTCAATCTGCGGTGCGCTATCGTGCCCGAAGCCTACCGCCCTCACGCGGTTGAGGGACGAGTCGATGAAGAAGCTGACCACCGCCCCGAACCTTGCGATCGCCACGCTGTGGGCCGACATGCTGTGCCATGCGGGCGTGCCGACGACGATCCAGCGCGCCTACAACAGCAGCCTGGCCGGACAGGTGCCGCCCGACCAGGCGCTGCCCGAGCTGTGGCTGACCGATGCCGACAATTTCGAACGCGCCGAACGGCTGCTGGCAGAACTGCAGCAGCCGGTGTCGCGCACATGGCTGTGCCCCGCCTGCCGCGAAATGATCGACGGGCCGTTCGAGCAATGCTGGAACTGCGGCGCGGCAATGCCTTGAGAGGTCGTTGGCGGGTGGTTGCCACCTTGCTGTCATCCATTATTTCCACAATAATGGAAATATGGAAGAGTCTAACGTCATCACCGCCTTGGCCGCGCTGGCCCAACCTGCCCGGCTGCGGGTCTTCCGGGCACTGGTGGTCGCTGGTCCGCAGGGCATGACGCCCGGCGCGCTGGCCGAGGCACTGGAAGTACCGGCCTCGACGCTGTCGTTCCACCTGAAAGAGCTGATGCATGCCGGCCTGACCACGCAACAGCGCGACGGCCGCAGCCTGATCTACCGCGCCGCCTTCGACCAGATGAACGGCCTGATGGGCTACCTGACGGCGAATTGCTGTGCCGGGGCGGGCTGCATCGATGCGGCGGTGCCGGCCTGCACCACCTGCTGAATCCTCAGAACTGAAAGCATCCCCATGTCCGACACACCGAAGCACATGTTGTTCATCTGCACCGGCAACTCCGCCCGCTCGATCCTGGCCGAAGGCCTGCTCAACCACCTGGGCCGCGGCCGGTTCATTGCGCATTCGGCCGGCAGCCACCCGAATGGCATCGTCAACCCATTTGCGCTGTCGACCTTGCAAGCGCTGCACATCCCGAGCGACGGATTCCGCAGCAAGAACTGGGACGAGTTCTCGCAGCCCGGCGCGCCGGCGCTCGACTACGTTTTCACCGTGTGCGACAACGCCGCCGGCGAGATGTGCCCGGTGTGGCCCGGCCAGCCGATGACGGCGCACTGGGGCGTGCCCGATCCCGCTGCGGTCGAAGGCACCGATGACACCAAGGCACGAGCCTTCATGGACACCGCGGTGACGTTGAAGCGGCGCATCGAGCTGATGCTGTCGCTGCCGATGGCCAGCCTGGACCGCATGGCCATCCACCGCGAGCTCAGACAGATCGGCCAGGCCTGATCGGCTGGGATCGACGATGAACACCACCACCTTGCCCGCGCCCGCTTCAGTGGCCGCGCCGATGAGCGTCTTCGAGCGCTACCTGACCGTGTGGGTCTTTCTCTGCATCGTCGCAGGGATCGCGCTGGGACAGCTGTTCCCAGGCCCGTTCCAGGCCATCGGCCGCATGGAGATCGCGAAGGTCAACCTGCCCGTCGGCCTGCTGATCTGGGTGATGATCATCCCGATGCTGCTGAAGGTGGACTTCGCGTCGCTGTCGCAGGTCAGCAAGCACTGGCGCGGCATCGGCGTTACGCTTTTCGTCAACTGGGCGGTCAAGCCGTTCTCGATGGCATTGCTGGGCTGGATCTTCATCCGCCATGTGTTCGCGCCCTATCTGCCGGCCGATCAGGCCGACAGCTACGTCGCCGGGCTGATCCTGCTGGCCGCCGCGCCCTGCACCGCGATGGTGTTCGTGTGGAGCCGACTCACCGGCGGCCACCCGCTGTTCACGTTGTCGCAGGTGGCACTGAACGACACCATCATGGTGTTCGCCTTCGCACCGATCGTGGCGCTGCTGCTCGGCCTGTCGGCCATCGTCGTGCCGTGGGACACACTGATCACGTCGGTGGTGCTTTACATCGTGATTCCGGTGGTGATCGCGCAGCTGTGGCGCAGGGCACTGCTGGTCCGCGGGCAGGCCGCTTTCGATGCGGCGCTCGCCAGGATCGGCCCGTGGTCGATCACTGCCTTGCTCGCGACCCTGGTGCTGCTGTTCGCCTTCCAGGGCCGCGCCATCCTTGAGCAACCGCTGGTGATCGCCATGCTGGCGGTGCCGATCCTGATCCAGGTGTTCTTCAATTCCGGTCTGGCGTACTGGTTGAACCGGCGCCTCGGCGAATCGCACGCGGTCGCCTGCCCCTCGGCCTTGATCGGCGCGAGCAACTTCTTCGAGCTGGCGGTGGCCGCGGCGATCAGCCTGTTCGGCTTCGAGTCCGGCGCGGCACTGGCCACCGTGGTCGGCGTGCTGATCGAGGTGCCCGTGATGCTGCTGGTGGTCAAGTGGGTGAACAACAGCAAGGGCTGGTACGAATGTGGGTTGAAGGCAGGCCCACCGGACGCAGGCGGTCAGCGTGCCTGACGCGCTGGAGGGGCTGCCACACGTCGATGCGTCGCTGCTCTCGGTGCCGACCGTTGAGCGGCTGCGTGCCGCGACGCCATCGCGCCACGCACCGCGTTTCTTGTTGCTCTACGGCTCACTGCGCGAGCGCTCCTACAGCCGCCTGTTGAGCGAAGAAGCCGCGCGGTTGTTGCACGCGATGGGCGGCGAAACACGCAGCTTCGACCCCACTGGCCTGCCGCTGCCCGATGGTGCCCCCGAGTCGCACCCCAAGGTGGTCGAGTTGCGCGAACTGGCTGCCTGGTGCGAGGGCATGGTGTGGTGCACGCCCGAGCGCCACGGCGCGATGAGCGGCATCTTGAAGGCGCAGATCGACTGGATTCCACTCACCCTCGGCGCAGTGCGGCCCACGCAGGGCAAGACGCTGGCGGTGATGCAGGTCTCGGGCGGTTCGCAGTCGTTCAATGCGGTCAACCAGTTGCGCGTGCTCGGCCGCTGGATGCGCATGCTGACGATCCCGAACCAATCGTCGGTCGCCAAGGCCTTTCTCGAATTCGACGAGGCCGGGCGTATGAAGCCTTCGGCCTACTACGACCGCGTGGTCGATGTGATGGAAGAGCTGGTGAAGTTCACACTGCTCACGCGTGACTCAGCCGCTTACCTGGTCGACCGCTACAGCGAGCGCTGCGAAAGCGCCGAGGCGCTGTCGCAGCGGGTGAATCAGCGCAGCACCTGAGGCCACGGCGATTGCGCAATTCATGAACATATCGTATAAACGGTTTATACCGCTTATGGAGATACGTCATGATGGTTCCTGCCACCACCAAGAAAGCCGCCACTTCTGCCGCCAAGCCGGTGGCTGACAAGCCGAAAGCAGCCAAGGCTGCAACGCCGGTCGCGGTCAAGGCCCCGCCGAAGCGTGTTGCAAAGCCCGTGGCAGACACCCCCAGCAAGGCCCCGAAAGTCAAGCTCAAGCTGGTGCGCGACAGCTTCACCATGCCGCAGTCGGATTTCGAGCTGCTCGATGTGCTCAAGCAGCGTGCGATGAATTTTCGTCACGCGGCCAAGAAGAGCGAACTGCTGCGCGCGGGCCTGCAGGTGCTGGCCGCACTGCCCGATGTGCAGCTCGAAAAAGCACTCGCCCGCATCACACCGCTGAAAACAGGGCGCCCCAAAAAGACCGACTGACCCTCACGCGCAGCGCACCGCGTTCAGCGCCAGATCGCTAGCAGCCAGATGCCTGCCAGCACCAACACCGTGCCAGCCGCCACGCCAGCGGTGAACGGTTCGCCCAGCAGCAGCGCGCCCATGGCGATGGTCGACATGGGGCCGATCATCCCGGTTTGTGCCGCCAGCGTGGCACCCACCCGTTCGATCGCCAGCATCATCAGCAGCACCGGGGCGAAGGTGCACAGCACCGCATTCAACACCGACAACCCGATCACCTCGGGCGCCACCCCCATGGCCGACAGGGGGCGCAACAGCGCGAACTGCGCGATGCACAGCACACAGGCCACGGTGCTGGCCAAGCCCGTGAGGCGCAGGGCACCGATGCGCCGCACCTCCTCACCACTGAGCACCAGGTACACCGCGTAGCTGAGCGCGCTGCCGAACACCAGCGCAGCGCCCCACAGCGCATGCGGGCCGGTGTGCGTGATTTCCTGGCCAAACACCAGCAGCACACCGCCATAACTGACCGCCAGCGCCATCAGCTGACGGGCGGTGACGCGCTGCTTGAACAGCACCACCCCCATGGCCAGCACCAGCGTCGGGTTGAGGTACAGGATCAGCCGCTCCAGGCTCGCGCTGATGTACTGCAAGCCCAGGAAATCGAGCGTGCTGGCCAGGTAGTAGCCGCTGAAGCCGAGGCCGCACACCACCCACACGTCGCGCCGCTGCAGCGCCGGTTTGCCCCGGCTGGCCCAGACGCTCAGCAACAGGAACAGCGGCAGCGCAAACAACATGCGGTACATGACCAGCGTGATGGCATCGACGCCGTGGCGGTAGGCCAGCTTGGCGATGATGGCCTTGCCGGAAAACGCCACCGCACCGAGCGCGGCCATCAGCAAGCCCGGCCAGAGGGTGGACAGGTCGGCGCGTCGCAACGGCGGGGTCAATCCCACGCGGGGGTGGCGCTCAGCACTTCTTGCAGCGTGGTCAGACCTTCGGCGACCTTCATGGCCCCGGCCAGTCGCAGCGGCCGCATGCCATCGAGCAGTGCCTGCTGGCGCAGCTTGAGGGCGTCGGGCACGGGCTGGATGAAGCCCCGTGCCGCGTCGGTCACCGACAAAAGTTCGTACAAGCCCGTGCGTCCTCGGAACCCTGTCATACGGCATTCCAGGCAGCCCACCGGTTTGTAGGGCTTGGTCTTGCCGCTCAGGCGCCAGGGTTTGACGAACTCGGCCAGGTCTTCGGCGCTGACCGACTCGTCGGGCTGCTTGCAGGCAGGGCACAGCGTGCGTACCAGGCGCTGCGCCAGCACGCCGACGACGGTGGCGCCGATCAAATACGGTGCCACCCCCAGGTCGACCAGGCGGGTGATGGCCGAGGCCGCATCGTTGGTGTGCAAGGTGCTGAACACGAGGTGCCCAGTGAGCGCGGCCTGGATGGCCATCTCAGCGGTTTCCAGGTCGCGCACCTCGCCGACCATGATGATGTCGGGGTCCTGCCGCATCAGCGCGCGCACGCCCTCGGCAAAGCCAAAGTCCAGCACCGGCTGCACCTGGGTCTGGTTGAACGCCGGCTGGATCATCTCGATCGGGTCTTCGATCGTGCAGACGTTGACCTCTTCGGTCGCCAGCCGACGCAGGGTGGAGTACAGCGTGCTGGTCTTGCCCGAGCCGGTCGGCCCGGTCACCAAAATGATGCCGTTCGGCCGCGCCACCAGCGCCTCCCAGCGCTTGGCATCGTGCGTGCCGAAGCCCAGTGCTTCGAGCGGCTTGATGGTGGTGTCGGGGTCGAAAATGCGCATCACCATCTTCTCGCCGAAAGCGGTGGGCAGTGTCGACAAGCGCATTTCCACCTCGTCGCCGGCGGGGTTGCGGGTCTTGATGCGCCCGTCCAGCGGGCGGCGCTTCTCGATCACGTCCATGCGCCCCAGCAGCTTGACGCGCGCAATCATCGCGCTCATCACGCCCGGCGGCAGCTGGTAGACGGTGTGCATCACGCCGTCGATGCGGAAGCGGATCGCGCTCAAATCGCGCCGCGGCTCCAGGTGGATGTCGCTGGCGCGCTGGTCGAATGCGTACTGCCACAGCCAGTCGACCACCTGCACCACGCCCTGGTCGTTGGCGTCGAGCTGCTTGTTGCTGCGGCCGAGCTCAACGAGTTGCTCGAAGCTCGCGACCGTCGACGTCTCGCCGCTCTTGATCGCCGCGCGCACCGACCGCGACAGCGTGTAGAACTCGGTGGTGTACTTCTGCAACTCCAGCGGGCTGACCACCACCAGCTTCAGCGGCTTGCGGGTGTGCGCCTCGATCTCGGTCACCCAAGCGATGTCGTAAGGCTCGCAGGTGGCCACGGTCACGTCGTTCAGGCCCACCAACAGCGGCAGGGCGCTGCGCCGCTCGGCGTAGTTGATCGACATCACGTCGGCCACACGGCCCACGTCCACCTTCAGCGGGTCGATGCGCAGATAGGGCAGCCCGCAGCGGGCGGCCAGCCATTCGGTCAGCGCCTCGGTGTCCAGCGGTTTGCCGCCACTGGCCCCGTGCGCCCCCTGCGACCCCTTGCGCACCAGTCCCGCAGCACCCAGCCGCACCAGCGGGTGTTGGGCACTTTGCGCCGCGCCGAAGCGCTTGATCGTGCGCTCGGCGTCCTCGCGCTCGATCAGCTCGTCGTCGCGCAACCAGTTCAGCAACTGGCGCCAGTCCAGCTTGCCGGTAGGCGTGGGCTCCAGCGCGATATCGGCCTGAACAGCCGGGCTGGCCTGACGTTTGGCGGGGCGTTCGACAGCGGGCATGGCGGTTTCTCAAGGGCTGCGGTTCGAGGGCGGGGCGTTCAGCCAGGCCCTGCAGGGGGCTTCGGCAGCGCACGCAGCATCTTCAACCATTTTCGCGCGGGCAGGCCCGCGTTCTGCTCGATGTGGTCAGCACGCATCGCCAGCACGGAAGCCTCGGGCCAGGCGGCTCCTTTCAGTGCGACGACGACGGTGTTGCCTTCGCGCGTCGGGCGCAGGCTCAGCACCTGCTCGCATCCAAAGGCCGCGGCAATGTACTGCGCGCTGCGCTCGAAGCTGGCGTCACGGCCGAACAGGTTGACGGTCATCACACCACCCCCGCGCAGCAGGCGATGGCAGTCGGCATAGAACGCGGCGCTGTCCTGCACCGGGCTGGCTGCATCGTGGTCGTAGAGGTCGACACACAGCACGTCGGCACTGCCCGCACGTGCTGGATTGGCCACGTAGGCGCCGGCATCGGCTTCGACCACCTGCAGCCGCGCCCCCGGTTCCACATGGAAATAGGCGCGGCAAACGCCGATCACAGTGTCGTTGAGTTCAACCGCCGTGCACCGCATGCGCAGCACATCGTGGCAGTGGCGGGTGATCGCGCCGGCGCCCAGGCCGAGCTGCACCGCGTGGCCATCGGACAGCGCCTCGCTGGGCCGCAGCAGCATCCAGACCATCATCCGCTGCACGTACTCCAGCTCGATGGCCAGCGGCTTGCGGATGCGCATGGCGCCTTGCACCCACGGCGTGCCCAGGTGCAGGTAACGCACACCATCGGCCTCGGACACCGTGGCCGGGGCGAATTCGGGGCGCTTCTTGCGTCGGATCATCGTGACCGCGATGTTGCCACCCCGCGCCCGCTGCTGCCAGGCAGCGATGGCCTGGGTATGGCATCATTTCGACCCTTCGGAAAGCACGCCCCACCCCCCTGATTCATCTCTCTGGAAAGCCCCCATGCGCAGCTATGCCTACCTCAAAGAACTTGATGCCAACAGCTTGACCGTTCGTGAAAGCGATGTGCCACGCCCCGGACCGGGCCAGGTGCTGGTGCGCATGAAGGCGGCGTCGCTGAACTACCGCGACCTGTTGATCATCACCGGCCGCTACCCCGGCATGAAGTCGCAAGGCCTGGTGCCGGTGTCCGATGGCGCGGGTGTGGTGGCTGAGGTGGGCGCGGGGGTGACGCGTTTTGCCTCGGGCGACCGTGTCACCGGCTGCTTCTTCGAAACCTGGCTCGGCGGCGCGATGGTGCCTGCCCACTACGACCACGCCCTCGGTGGCTCGGTGCCCGGCGTGTTGACCGAATACCGCGTGTTCCCTGCCGAGGCGCTGGTCGCCACGCCATCGCACCTGAGCGACGAAGAAGCCGCCGCGCTGCCATGCGCTGCGCTCACCGCCTGGAACGGCCTGTTCGAGGGCAAGTCGGTGATCCCCGGCGAGACCGTGCTGGTGCTGGGCACGGGCGGCGTGTCGATGTTCGCGTTGCAGTTCGCCAAGGCCGCCGGGGCGGTGGTCATCGCCACCTCGTCGAGCGACGCCAAGCTGGCACAAGCCAAGGCCCTGGGCGCTGACCACCTGGTGAACTACAAGACGCATCCGGAGTGGGACCAGAAGGTGCGCGAAATCACCGGCGGCCGTGGCGTGGACCACGTGGTTGAAGTGGGCGGCCCGGGCACCTTGCAGCGCTCCATCGCGGCGGCCCGCCACGGCGGCTCGGTGCACCTGATCGGCGTGTTGACCGGCGGCGAGATCAACCCGCTGTCTATCCTGTTCAACACCACCACGGTGCGCGGCGTGTTCGTGGGATCGCGCGACATGTTCGAGGCCATGAACCGGCTGGTCAGCGCCCGCAAACTCAAACCCGTGATCGACCGGGTGTTCGCTTTCGAGGACTCACGCGCCGCGTTGGCTCACCTGGAGGGCGCCACCCACTTCGGCAAGGTCGTCATACGCATCGAATGAGCGCCTGACGACACCGCGCCACAACAAAAAGCCGACGTCCGGGGCGATCCCGACCGTCGGCTTTTGAACGCGTGAACCCCGCGGCGTGGGCCGCTGGCTGTGTATCAGTGCGAGCTGCTCGATGTCGTCGTCTTGGCTTTGGCGGGGATCGGCAGGCATTTCTCGGAGCGGACGCGGTGGAACACCAGACTGTCCTCGATCGAGCGCAGCACCATTTTCTTGGGCGCCATGTTGAGGATCTCGTCCTTGATCGACTTGCCCTGCGGGTATTCCACCACCAGCATGCCGTCCCACACGTACCACTTGGAACTGATGGCGCCAGACACCCGCGAGCAGGCCGGGTCATCGAACTCCGTGTACGTGTAAGTGCCATCGGCCTTGAAGACTTCCTTGCTGGGAATTCCTTCGTAGTCGGCGCTGTCAGGCGGGTTGATCCAGGTGCCAACGAGCATGGCCGACAGGGCCGCATCGTCTTTCTTCACAGGCGTCGCGGCCTGTGAAGGCTGAGCACACAAAGCCCCGGCTGCTACGCATGCCATTGCCAGTTTTGTCATCACGGTGGTTCCTTATGGAGTGGTAAAGGGCCTAGCAGTCGAGCATTCGGTGGGCGTCAATGGATTGAACTACAGACGGCAGTCGCCGCCCATGAACAAACATTACAGCAGATTGCGGAACTTCGACCCGGCTGTTACGCAGCGCCCTGCGACTTGGATGCAGTGCGATGGGCTGGTCGTCAACCCCGTCACAGTACCGCCAGTTGCGGCAATGCGACACGGGCGTTGGTGCTGGTCACCTCGGCGATCTCGGCCAGGCTGACCCCACGCAGCGCGGCCAACGTCTCGGCGATGCGCGGCAGCTGCGACGGCTCGTTGGGCTGCGCCGTGCCGAGCTCGGTGCGGCGAACGGCTGCGGTGCGGTACAGCCAGTGCGGGGGGATGTCCGGCGCGTCGGTTTCCAGCACGATCGCCTCCAGTGGCAGCGTCTGCGCCAGCCGCCGCAACTGCAGTGCGCGCTCGAAGGTCATCGCACCACCAAACCCCAGCTTGAAGCCCAGCGCGACGAAGGCCAGCGCCTGCTGGTCGCTGCCATTGAAGGCATGCGCAATGCCGCCGGGCACCGGCGTGCGGCGCAGGTGCTTGAGCAAGGTGTCGGCCGAGCGCCGCACATGCAGGATGACCGGCAGATCGACCGCACGGGCCAAACGCAGCTGCGCGGCATAGAAACGTTCCTGGCGCGCACGATCGGTGTCGGGCACGAAGTGGTCGAGGCCGATTTCACCAACAGCAACCAGCCGGGGGTCGCCTCGGTGCGCTTCAAGCGCCTCGGCCAGGTGCTCGATATCAGCATCGTCGGCCCGGTCGACGTACAGCGGGTGGATGCCCAGCGCATAGGCCAGTTCGTGCGTGTGGGCCAGCTGGCGCACGGTGTCGAAATTCGCCCGTTCGACCGATGGCACCACCATCTGCACGACCCCCGCAGCGCGGGCTCGCCCGACCACGGCGGCAGCGTCGCCGCCAAACTCCGCGGCGTCCAGGTGGCAATGGGTGTCGATCCAGCGCATGCGCCGATGACCGGTCTCAGGGCACGAGCCGGCCCAGCTTCAAGCGCAGCACCCGATCGCAGCGGGAGGCCAGCGCCTCGTCGTGGGTGACCAGCACAAAGGCCATGCGACGGCTGCCGGCCAACGACAGCATCAGATCGAACACGCCGTCGGCGGTTTCGCGGTCAAGGTTGCCGGTGGGCTCGTCGGCCAGCACGCAAGCCGGCTGCCCGGCCAGCGAGCGCGCGATCGCCACGCGCTGCCGTTCACCGCCCGACAGCTGCGCCGGCCGGTGCCCAATGCGGTGGCCGAGGCCCACCTGCTGCAACACCGCTTCGGCAGCGGCACGCGCCTCAGCCTGCGCCACACGCCGGATGCGCAGCGGCATCGCCACGTTGTCGAGCGCCGTGAATTCGGGCAGCAGATGGTGGAACTGGTAGACGAAGCCCAGGTGCCGATTGCGCCACACACCCTGGGCTTGTGGGTCCATCTTCTGCAGATCGCGGCCCATCAGCGTGACCTCGCCCTGCGTGGGCGCGTCCAGCCCGCCCATCAGGTGCAGCAAGGTGCTCTTGCCCGAGCCCGACGCGCCGACGATGGCCACGGTTTCACCGTCGGCAATGTCCAGGTCGACGCCTTGCAGCACACGCACATCCAGCGCGCCCTCGTGAAAACGCTTGTGGAGTGCGACGGCGCGGATCACCTGGCCGGCGGGCGGCGCAGGGTCACTCATAGCGCAGCGCCTCGGCCGGCTGCACGCGGCTGGCGCGCCAACTGGGGTAGAGCGTGGCCAGAAAGGCCAGCACCAGCGAGATCAGCACGATCGGCACGATGTCGGCGCTTTGCGGCTCGCTGGGCATGTGGCTGATCAGGTAGATGCTGCTGGGCAGGAAGCTGGTGTGCAGCGCGCGTTCGATCGCCGGCACGATGACATCGATGTTGAACGCCACCCCCAGCCCCAGCGCCATGCCGAGCAGCGTGCCGATCACCCCCGATGCGGCGCCCTGCACCATGAAGATGCCCATGATTGAGCGCGGGCTGGCACCCAGGGTGCGCAAGATGGCGATGTCGGCCTGCTTGTCGGTGACCGTCATCACCAGGGTGCTCACCAGGTTGAACGCGGCCACGGCGACGATCAGCGTCAGGATGATGAACATCAGCCGCTTCTCGATCTGCACCGCCTGGAACCAGTTGCGGTTGGTGCGCGTCCAGTCATTCACACGCACCGTGGGCCCGAGGCGCACCTGCAATTCGTCGCCCACCTCACGTGCCTGCTGCGCGTCCTTCAGCCGCAGTTGAACGCCAGTCGGGCCTTCAACGCGAAAGAGCCGTGCGGCGTCGTCCACATGGATCAGTGCCAGGCCGTTGTCGTACTCGTAATGCCCGGCATTGAAGGTGCCGACCAAGGTCATTTGCTTCAAGCGCGGCACCACACCGGCCGGCGTGACCTGCCCGCCAGGTGCCACGATGGTCACCTTGTCGCCCACCACCACGCCCAGCCCACGGGCCAGCTCACCGCCCAGCACGATGCACCAGCAACCGGGCACCAGCGGGGCCAGCGTGGTGTCGCGCAGTTGCGCGGCAAGGTCGGTCACGGTGGCCTCCTCGGCCGGCGAGATGCCGCGCACGATGGCGCCACGCATGTCGTCGCCGCGCGCCACCAGCGCCTGCGCCGCAATGAACGGCGACGCGCCGATGACCTCGGGATTCAGCCGTGCCTGCGTGGCGGTGGCTTGCCAGTCCGGCAAGGCCTCGCCCCGCGACTGGTAAACCTCGACATGCGAGATCACCGACAGCATGCGGTCGCGCACCTCCTTCTGGAAGCCGTTCATCACCGACAGCACGATGATCAGCGCCGCCACACCCAGCGCGATGCCGAGCATCGACACACCCGAGATGAACGAGATGAACCCGTTGCGCCGACCGCTGCGACCCGCGCGGGTGTAGCGCCAGCCGATCTGGAGTTCATAGGGAATTTGCATTGCGGGCGCATGCTACACGGCACGGTTGTTTGCCTTGCTGGCAGCGCGCCGGGGTTGCTTGTGCGAAGGGCTTGAGCCCTGCGGGGACCGCGCCGGGATTCCGCCCCGGCAGGCGGGTAACTTTCTTCTGCTGGCACAGAAGAAAGTCACCAAAGAAGAGTGCCCCAAACACCAGCCATTTGATCGGCCCGCTGCGGCTACACGCCTACTTCAGCGGCTCTGGCTCGAGAACAGGAACCGGACTACCGCCCCGGTTTCCTCGCT
>JAKFUQ010000046.1 GCA_021732645.1 Rhizobacter sp.
GGCGCCTGTTCGAGCGCTGCGTGGTGGCCGATGACAACCACCTGCCACCCGACAACCTGCAGACGCTGCCGATGGACATGGTGGCGCACCGCACCTCACCGACCAACATCGGCCTGTACCTGCTGAGCACGGCCTGCGCGCGGCAGTTCGGCTGGATAGCCACGCCCGAGCTGCTGACGCGGATGGAAGCCACGCTCGCCACGCTCGGCCGGATGCAGCGCCATCGCGGGCATTTCCTGAACTGGTACGACACGCAGACGCTGGCGCCGCTGCTGCCGATGTATGTGTCCACCGTGGACAGTGGCAACCTGAGCGGACATCTGCTGGCGGTGGCGCAGGCGTGTCTGGAACTGGCCCGAGAACCTGGGGACGTGGCCATCACGGCCCGCTTGCGCGCCGCAGCAGAGCGCTGCGAACAGCTGGCCTGGCAGGCCGATTTCAGTTTCCTGTACCACCGCAAGCGGCACCTGTTCCACATCGGCTACCGGGTGGCCGAGCAGCAGCTGGACGCCGGCTTCTACGACCTGCTGGCCTCGGAATCGCGGCTGACCAGCCTGCTGGCGATCGCCAAGGGCGATGCGCCGGTGCAGCACTGGGCCTCGCTCGGGCGGATGTTCTATGCGGTCGGGGCTGACGCCGGGCTGCGTTCGTGGTCGGGCTCGATGTTCGAGTACCTGATGCCGACGCTGGTGCTCAACGAGCCCCACGGCAGTGTGCTGCGAGAAGCCTGCCATGCGGCCGTGCGCGAGCAGATTGCTTTTGCGAAGGCGCAGGTCGTCCATGGCGTCAGCGTGCCCTGGGGCATCTCGGAATCTGCCTACGCGGGCCGCGACCACACGCTGGCTTACCAGTACGCGCCGCAAGGGGTGCCGCGACTCGCGCTGCGCCGCACACCGCCCGACGAGCTGGTGATCGCACCCTATGCCACCGCGCTCGCCACGCAGATCGCGCCTCACCTGGCGCGGCTGAACTTCGCTGCGATCGAAGCGCTGGCACCGCGCGAGACCGGCGGTTTCGTCGAAGCGCTGGACTTCACCGCATCACGGCAGAACGGCGCTGAAGCGTTCACGCCGGTGATGACCTTCATGGCGCACCACCAGGGCATGACGATCGTGGCGCTGGCCAATGTGCTGCTGGACGGCGTGGCGCAGCGCTGGGGCATGGCCAATCCGCACATCGAGGCGGTGGCCTCGCTGCTGCACGAGCGTGCGCCGCGCGAGGTGTCGATGCTGTCCGCGTTGCCGCCCGGCCCGCCGCCGCAGAGCCTGCTGCGCCGTGCCCCGGGGCTGCTGCGCGAAGTGTCGCCCGGCGCGGCCGCGCTGGAGCCGACGCATGTGCTGTCGAACGGCCGCTACAGCGTCAGTCTGCGCGCCAATGGCGCCGGCACCAGCCGCTGGGGCCAAACCGGCATCACCCGCAGCCGCGACGACGCCTTGCGCGATGCGCTCGGCAGCTTCTTCTACTTGCGCTGGCCGCGCGACGACGGAAACGCCGCGTCGCCGGTGGTGTCCATCACCCAGCATCCGGCGCCCGATCCCGCCGCGCACTACCGCAGCGTCTTCCATGCCGACCGGGTCTGCTTCGACGCGGAGTGGCCCGCAGTGCAGGCCCACACGACGGTGTGGGTCAGCCCGGAGGACGACATTGAATTCCGCCAGATCGAGTTGCGAAATCTCGGCGATCAGGAACTCGACATCGAGTTGATCTCGGCCTTCGAGGTGACGCTCGCCGACCCGCGCGCCGACGAGGCGCACCCGGCCTTCAGCAACCTGTTCGTGCGGGCCACCTGGCAGGCCGAGCATCAGGCGCTGCGCTTCGAGCGCACGCCGCGACTGGCCACCGAACAGGGCTTGCAGGCCGCGCACTTCCTGGCCGACAGCGACCCTCAGGTGGTCTCGGTGGCGGTGCAGACCGACCGCCAGCAGTGGCTCGGACGCAACCGCAGCGCGAGCCAGCCGCTGGCTGCCTTCGACGATGCGTCATTGACCACCGGGGAAGTCGACGGTACCGCCACGTCCTTGGACACCGGTCTCGACCCGGTCTGTGCGATGTCGGTGCGCCTGCGCATCGCACCGCAGGGCAAGGCGCAGCTGACCTTCGCCACTGCCGCCTCCGACAACGGCGGCACGCTGAGCGCGGTGATCGACAAGTACCGGCAGGCCAGCAATGTGAAGCGGGCCTCGCTGATGTCGGCCACCTTGGCCGGCATCCGCTTTCGCAGCCTGCGCATCAGCCCCGACCAGCTCGCCGCCATCCAGTCGCTGACGACGGCGCTGGTGTTGACGGTGGCGCGGCCGCGCACGCTGGCTGTGCGCGCCCATGGCGCAACGCCTGCGGTGTGCGACCGCCGCCTGCTGTGGCGCTTCGGCATCTCAGGCGACCGGCCGATCCTGCTGGTGAAGGCCGGGGCGCCGGAAGGGCTGGGGCTGATCCGCTCGCTGGCGCAGGCGATGCGCCTGTGGTCGTGGGGCGGTGTGGCCTGCGATCTGGTGGTGGTGAACGCCGAACCGGCGTCGTACCTGATGACGCTGCAGCGCGAGCTACTGGCGCTGCGTGAGCGTCACGGTGCCGACAGCGGGGCCGAGTTCAATCCGCTCGGCGGCGCGGGCGCGGCCCGCGCGCCGGCGAGCACGGCGGTCCATGTGCTGCGCGCGGAAGAGTTGTCAGATGACGAGCTGACCACGCTGCAAAGCCTGGCCCGCGTGCGCCTGCAGGCAGATGGTCGGCCGCTGCCACACCATGTGCAGGAATGGATCGAGTTGCACGAACAGGCCTCGCTGCGGCGGCACGATACCTCGACCATGCCAGTGGCGCTGGCCCCGCACATCGACATCGCCGCCACCGCCACGGTGGGCGCGTTTTCGCCGACCTCAGGCGAATTCCGCTTCGATGTCGGCGCCCGGCGGCGGCCATTGCGGCCGTGGGTCAATGTGCTGGCGAACCCGGATTTCGGCTGCCAGTGGTCGGAAGCCGGCGGTGGCTACACCTGGGCGGTGAACAGCCGCATGAACCAGCTCACCGCCTGGTCGAACGACCCGGTGGGCGACCCGCCCTCGGAATGGTTCCTGTTGCAGGACCTGAAGACACTGGAGGTGTGGAGCGTCGCACCATCGGCCTGGGGCCACACCCCGGACGTCGACGGTGCGAGCTACCGCGTCGCACACGGCCAGGGCTACAGCGTGATCGGGCACCGGCGCGGTGATGTGGATGTCTCGGTGTCGTGGTGCGTGGACCCGCAGACATCGGTCAAGCAGATCCGCGTCCGGCTGGTCAACCGCGGGCACAGGACGCTGCAGCTGCGGGTGATCGGCATCGCCGAGTGGATGATGGGCGCGAACCGCACCGACCGCGGCACGGTACACACCGCCTTGCACCGGGAGCGGCTGCCCGACGAGCGCCCTTCGTCGGACACCACCGGGCTCGACGCGACCCGCGCACCGCGACTGACCGCCTTGCTGGCCACCCAGCCCGAGCGATCAGCCGGCTTCGGCGACGGCACTGCATTTCTGGCCCTGGCCCGCAGCGACACCGACGATGCCAGCGACGACCTCGCCGACTGGACCTGCGACCGCCGCGAATGCTTCGACGCGCGTGGCCGCCTGGTGCTGCCCGATCACTTCGGCGAACGCAGCGGCAGCGGCCTGGACCCGTGCGCTGCGCTGTCCGCACGGCTGAGTCTGGTCGCTGGCGAATCGGTCGAGCGGGTGTTCCTGCTCGGCTATGCCGCAAACCCCGATGCCGCGCGGCAACTCGCGGTGCAGGCCGCATCGATGTCGGCGTCCCAGCGCATGGACGCGGTGCGCCAGCACTGGGACACGCTGCTCGGCGCGACGGTGGTGAAGACGCCCGACCCGCTGTTCGACGCGATGGTCAACCGCTGGTTGCTGTACCAGACGGTGTCGTGCCGGCTGTGGGCGAAGGCCGGCTTCTACCAGGCCGGTGGCGCGTTCGGTTTCCGCGATCAGCTGCAGGACGCGATGGCGCTGACCTGGGCCGCACCGGACATGCTGAGGCGACAGATCATGCTCGGTGCCTCGCGGCAGTTCGCCGAGGGCGATGTGCAGCACTGGTGGCATGCGCCGGGCGGCGCGGGCGTGCGCACCCATTTTTCCGACGATCTGCTGTGGCTGCCAACCGCTTGTGTGCGCTACCTGAAAGCCACGGGAGACGGCAGCCTGCTCAACGAGCCTGTGCCCTTCATCGAGGGTGCCGCTGTTCCCGAGGGTGCAGAGGACGCGTACTACGCACCCTCGATCAGCAGCGAGCACGCCTCGGTCTACGAGCACGCGGCGCGCGCCATCGACCGCAGCCTGCGCTCAGGCAGCCACGGCCTGCCGCTGATGGGCACGGGTGACTGGAATGACGGCATGAACCGGGTGGGCCATGAAGGTCGCGGCGAATCGGTGTGGATGGGCTGGTTCTTGTGCCAGCTGGTGGCGGACTTTGCACCGCTGGCGCGCGAGCGCGGCGAGGCGGATCGCGCCCAGCGCTGGGAGCACGCCGCCAACGGCTGGCGGGCCGCGCTGCAAGGCGAGGCCTGGGACGGGCGCTGGTTCAAGCGCGCCTTCTTCGACGACGGCAGCGCGCTCGGCTCGCACGCGAACCCCGAAGCGCGCATCGACCTGATCGCGCAGGCCTGGGCGGTGCTGTCGCAAGCCGCACCACCGGCCATGCAGCAGCTCGCGATGGAGGCCGTGGAAGTGCATCTGGTCAACCACGACGCCGGGCTGATCCAGCTGCTGGCGCCACCGCTCGCCACCGCCCAGCCCAGCGCCGGCTACATCCAAGCCTACCCGCCTGGCGTGCGCGAAAACGGCGGCCAGTACTCGCACGCCGGGGTGTGGGCACTGATGGCGCAGGCGCGGCTCGATCCGACCAGTGACCTGCCCTACCGCTACTTCACCTACCTGAGCCCGGCCCACCGCGCCAGCCACCCGACGCGCGGCGCGGCCTACGGCATTGAGCCGTATGTGATGGCAGGCGATGTGTACACCCAAGCGCCGTACGTCGGGCGCGGCGGCTGGAGCTGGTACACCGGGGCGGCGGCCTGGCTGCACCGTGCGGCGATCGAATCGATCTTCGGCTTGCAACAAGGGGCGCAAACGCTGTCCTTCACGCCCTGCCTGCCTTCGCACTGGCCGCAGGCCGAGCTGACCTTGAGTCGCGGCAGCGGCACCGATCGCAAAACGATGCGGTTTATCCTGGTGCGAGAGGGCGAGCGTGGCGCGGTCGAAGCGGCCCTGGACTGGGGAGCGGATGTCCAGTTCCTGCGCCCTGGCCAAGCGCTGGCTTGGCGCGATGTCGGGCTGCAGTCGGTTTTCGTGATTCCTTTGAAGAAGTGAGCGCAACTTGGCCGCGGTGCCATCGCGCCCCGAGCCTGCGTGTTCACGCCGAGACGCGCTGGCCCGCGTCTGGCCCGCGCCTGAGGTACTTGAAGCTGCCCGTGGCGTGAGCAAGCAATGCGCCACCGTCATCGAACAGCGAGGCTTCGCAAAACGCGAATTCAAGGGTGCGCGTCAGCACACGGGCGCGGGCGGTCAGGCGGCCGGTGGCGGGGCGCATGAAGCTGGTCTTCATCTCGATGGTGACGACGCCACGGCCCACGGCACCGGGCGGTGCGCTGGCCACGGCTGATGCAGCGGCTGGTGCATCCGCACTGCGGGCCGCATGGGCCATCGCCACATCCAGCAGCGTCATCGTGACGCCGCCGTGCGCCATGGCCAGCGCGTTGTGCTGATCGGGCCGCAGGCTCAGCGCGATCTCGGCCTCGCCGCCCTGCATGCGCAACAGCTCAAAGCCCATGGCTTGCACGAACGGGATCAGCAACGGGAATTCCATCGTCGGCCGTGTTTGTGTCTACTACTGTGCCAGCGCCTTGAAGAAGGCCAGACTGTGGGTGGGGCGGCCCAGAAAGCGCTGCAGCAGCTCGCCGGGTGCCACCTGGCCACCGTTTTCCAGCACCGTGTCGCGATAGCGCCTGCCAACGGCCGGGCTCAGTCGGTCGGCGGCGAAGGCGGTGCGCAGGTCTTCGGCCAGCACCAGGCTCCACAGGTAGCCGTAGTACCCCGCCGCATAACCCCCAGCGATGTGCTCGAAGCCGGCCGGGAACACCGACTCAGACACATGGCCGAGCGGCGTCGCGCCTTCCACTTGCGCCCAGAGCATCTGAGGGTCGACCGGATTGCGGCCGTATAGCGCGAGGTCGTAGCTGGCGTACAGGTGCTGCCGCGAAAACTGCGTGCCCTTGCCAAAGTCGCGCGCGGCACGGGCTTGCGCCAGCAGGGGCGTGGGCACCGGCTCACAGGTCGGGCAGACCTCGGTAAACAGCGCGAGCACCTGCGGGTCGTAGACCCAGTCTTCCAGCATCTGCGATGGCGCCTCGACGACATCGAGCTGCACGTTGGTGCCACCCTGCCCTGCGTAGCGCGTCTTCGACAGCAAGGCATGCACGCCGTGGCCGAACTCGTGCAGCAGCGTTTCCAGCTCGTCGAGCGTCACCCCCTGGCGGCTGACGTTGACGACCAGGGCTGCCGCCGGCTGTCGGCCGGCCAGGGTCGACACATTGCGAAAGCTCCACAGCGCCGCATGGTTGAACTTGTCAGTGCGCGGGTACAGATCAACGAACAGCGTGCCCAGCAGCGCCTTCGTCTCGTTGTCGGTCACGGTGTAGGTGCGCGCCTCCGGGTGCCACAGCGTTGGCGGCGCGGCAGCCGGCGCCACCGTGATGCCGAACAGCCGCTCGGCCACGCGGAACACGAAGCGCAGGCTGGCCTCGGGCGGAAAGTAACGGCGAAACTGCTCCTGATCGACGGCGTAGGTGGCGCGGCGCACACGCTCCGAATAGAAAGCCGTGTCCCAGCGCGCCAGCACGGTCTGATCGAGTGGCTGATTCAGATGCTGGGCCTTCTCGGCGCGCAGCACTTCCAGGTCGGCCAGTTCGCGTGCACGCACCGCATCCTTCACCGTCGCCAGGAAGGTCTGCACCTCGGCCTCGCTGTGGGCCATCCGGTGGCGCAGCACGAAGTCGGCATACGAGGCCTGGCCGAACAGCTGCGCCAGTTCACGCCGACGCTGGGTCAGCGCGGCGAGCGTGTCAAGGTTGGCGGTGCCACCCAGCGACAGGTAGGCGCGCCACAGCCTCTCGCGCGTCGCGGGCCGCGTGGCGTTTTCGAGCACCGGGAACACCGTCGCTTGTTCGAGGCCGAGGCGGTAGCGACCTTGCGCGTCGCGGGGTGCGGTTGTGAACACGCCGGTCGGTACGCCGGCCAGTTCGTCCCGCGTGAACCACAGCCGGGTGCGGTCTTCGCGGACACGGCGCTCGAAGGTCTGGGTCAGCGCGGTCAGCTCGTCATTGATCTGGCGCACCCGCTGCTGTTGTGCAGGCGCCAGCGCCACCCCAGCGTCCTCGAAGGTGTCGAGCGTGTCGCGCCAGTAGCGATGGTCGATGTCGTCAGCCGGCTCCACTTTCTTCACACGTGCATACACCGCGGCGTTCTGCCAGAAGCGCGATGAATACGCCTGGTAGTCGCGATCGCAGGCCTCGGCCGCGTCGCGGATCGCCTTGCGCGGGCTGACCGCGACCAGCACAGCCAGCGGGCCCATCGTGTCTTCGGCGCGGCGCGTCATGGCGTCGAGTGCGGCCAGCAGTGCTGCGCCCGGCGGCACACTGCCTTGCGCGAGCTGCGCCTCGGCCTGCTTCAGATCGGCCAGCAGAGCCTTGCACTGCGCAGCGATGGCTGCCGCGTTGCGGGGAATCGGAAAGGCGTAAGGGGTAGTGGTCGATGCCGCGGGCGTTGCACCAACCGCCTGCGCCGCGGACGCACTCGTTGCAACGATCGCTGCCCAAACCGCGCCGCACAGCAGCCAGCACGAACGCCGAACGCTCAAGCGCTTGCCTTCACAGGTTCGAAGCCGTGATCCAGCACATGCCGCCCTGATCGCATCGTGCCCAGTTCGACGGCAACGGCCTTGTGCTGCGGATGCTGCTGGTAGGCCTCTAGCTGCTGCGCGTTGGTGAAGGTCGAGACCAGCACCACGTCCGCAGTGGCCTCCAACCCGACCTCACGAATGCCGACATCGAACTCGACGATGCCGGGCACCAGCCGGGCGCAGGAATCGAGCAGCGCCTTGAAGCGCGGCGCGTCGGCCGGGTTGTTCAATGTCCACAGGACGATGTGACGGATCATGGGGTCAACCCTCTGAGTCAGGAATGCGCGAACGCAGGTAAATGGCCAGCACGCCAGCGGCGAGCAGCGCGGCACCGGCGATGACGATCGGCCAGCCGACCGATTCGTCCGCCGACAGCGTGGACACGCCCAGCATCAGCACCAGCGCGCCGCCGAAGATCAGCGGCCAGGTCAGTTTGTAGAACTTCGAGGGCTTCA
Source organism: Rhizobacter sp. (assembly GCA_021732645.1). Lineage (GTDB taxonomy): Bacteria > Pseudomonadota > Gammaproteobacteria > Burkholderiales > Burkholderiaceae_C > PBB1. Next base: position 8,385 of record JAKFUQ010000046.1, read on the forward strand.
TGGGACGCAAGTATCGACGCAGGTGAACGCGAAGGCACCGTGGTCGATGGCCACGCGCTCAGACACCCGGCAGGCGATGGTCGCGGTAGGCCTGGCGCAGTGCCATCTTCAACAGCTTGCCGGTGGCGGTGTGCGGCAGTTCATCGACGAACACCACGTCGTCGGGCACCTGCCAGGGGGCCACCTTGCCGTCGAAGAAATGCAGCAGCTCGGCCGCGCTCAACTCGGCGCCGGGTTGGCGCACCACGACCAGCAGCGGGCGTTCGTCCCATTTCGGGTGGTGGCAGGCGATCGCCGCGGCCTCGTGCACCGCCGGGTGCGCCATCGCGATGTTCTCCAGCACGATCGAGCTGATCCATTCGCCACCGGACTTGATCACGTCCTTGCTGCGGTCGGTGATCTGCATGTAGCCGTCGGCATCGATCGTGGCCACGTCGCCGGTCGGGAACCAGCGCTCACCGGCCACATCGATGTGCGGCGATTCGCTGCCGTTTTCAGCCGCTCCCAGGTAGCGATCGACCACCCAATGTCCGCGCACCAGCAGCTGGCCAGGGGTGCAGCCGTCCCAGGGCAACGGTTGGTTGTCGCCATCGACAAGGGCCAAGTCGACGCCGTAGATCACCTTGCCCTGCTTTTGCTGCAGCGCGCGCCGTGACTCGGTATCGAGTGCCGCATGCTTGGCCTTCAACTGGCCCAGCGTGCCCAACGGCGAGGTCTCGGTCATGCCCCAGGCGTGGATCACCTGCAAGCCGAAATCATCTTCCAGCGTGCGCATCATGGCCGGGGGGCAGGCCGCACCGCCGATCACCGTGCGGCGCAGCGTGCTGAACTGCAGCCCCTGCGCCTTCATGTGGGTGATCAGCCCCAGCCACACCGTCGGCACGCCAGCGGTGAAGGTGACGCGCTCGGACTCCATCAGGCCGTGCAGCGACGGGCCGTCGAGCCGCGGCCCCGGAAACACCAGCTTGGCGCCGACCATCGGAGCGGCAAACGGCACGCCCCAGGCGTTGACATGGAACATCGGCGTGACCGGCAGGATCACGTCGCGCGAGCCGATGCCCATCGCATCGACCGACACCTGGCCCAGCGCATGCAGCACCGTCGAGCGGTGGCTGTAAAGCACGCCTTTGGGCATGCCGGTGGTGCCGGAGGTGTAGCAAAGGCCAGACGCGGTGTTCTCGTCGAATTCGGGCCAGGCCCAGTAGCCATCTTCGGCGGCCAGCAGGTCTTCGTAGCACAGCAGGTTCTTCAGCGAAGACGCTGCCGGCATGTGCGCACGGGCTGTCATCAGCACCCAATGGGCGACGCTTTTGAGCTGCGGCGCGAGGGCCTCGACCAGCGGCAGAAACGTTGCATCGAAGCACAGCACACGGTCCTGCGCGTCGTTGACGATCCAGGCGATCTGGTCGGCATGCAGCCGCGGGTTGATGGTGTGGCACACCCGCCCGGAGCCCGAGATGCCGTAGAACAGCTCCAGATGGCGATGGCCATTCCATGCCAGCGTGCCGACACGCTCGCCTGCGTCGCAGCCCAGTCGCGCCAGGGCCTGCGCCACCTGCCGCGCGCGCCGGTCCACCTGGGCGTAGTTGCTGCGGTGCAGATCGCCTTCGACACGGCGCGACACCACCTCGACATCGCCCGCATGCCGCGCCGCATGGCGGATCAGCGACGAGATCGACAGCGGCATCTGCATCATCTGGCCGGGAACGGTCGGCATGGGGGGCTTTCTCGGGTGGGGCAGCAGCCTTCAGCACTGCGCGGAGGCCGGATCATAAGAAGCCAAGCGCGGCGGGAGGCGTCTTGCATCCAAGGTTTATCCCTGACCACGCGGTGACATGGGCGCCTGAATACACTCCTCCTGATGAATATCGACGACGCCACGACGCAGGTCAGCACCCTGACCGCGGGCCCTGCTTGGCACTGGCGCAACCGCTTTCATGCCCTCGGTGCCGAGTTCCACACCGAACTGCCGCCGCAGCCGCTGCCTTCTCCGCACTGGGTGGCGCACAGCGATTCATGCGCCGAACTGCTCGGCCTACCCGCCGACTGGCTGACGCGCGCTGACTGGAATGCACTGGCCGTGTTCAGCGGCAACGCGCTGTGGCCGGGGATGCGGCCGCTGGCCAGCGTCTACAGCGGGCATCAGTTCGGCGTCTGGGCGGGTCAGCTCGGCGATGGCCGCGCGCTGTCGCTGGGCGAGATCGACACACCGAATGGTCCGCAGGAACTGCAACTGAAAGGCGCCGGCCTGACGCCGTATTCGCGCATGGGCGATGGCCGCGCGGTGCTGCGCTCGTCGATCCGCGAGTTCCTGTGCTCCGAGGCGATGTACGGCCTCGGCATCCCGACCACCCGGGCGCTGTGCATCACCGGCTCGCCAATGCCGGTGCTGCGCGAAACGCTGGAAACCGCGGCGGTGGTGACGCGGGTGGCGCCGAGTTTCATCCGCTTCGGTCACTTCGAGCACTTTTCGCAGCGGGCCGAACCCGATGCGCTGCAGCGCCTGGCCGACTTCGTCATCGAGCACCACTACCCCGAATGCCGCGACGCGCCGCAGCCGTATGTGGCGCTGCTGACTGAGGTCGCACGGCGCACTGCCGAGCTGATGGCACAGTGGCAGGCCGTGGGCTTCTGCCACGGCGTGATGAACACCGACAACATGTCGATCCTGGGCTTGACGATCGACTACGGCCCGTTCGGCTTTCTGGACGGCTACGACCCTGCGCACATCTGCAACCACACCGATCGCCAGGGCCGCTATGCGTACGCCAGCCAGCCCAACGTCGGGTTCTGGAACCTGCATGCGCTGGCGCAAGGCCTGATGCCACTGATCGGCAACGACCACACCGACGCCGCGCTGGCGGCGCTCGAGGCCTACAAACAGATCTACACCGACGCAATGCGCCTTCGCCTGCGTCGCAAATGCGGGTTCACGACGGCCCGGAAAGATGACGCCGGGCTGATCGACGCGTTGCTCAAGCAGATGGCCGATGAGCAGACCGATCACACCCTCCTGTTCCGGCGTCTGGCTACATTCAGCACCGCCGAGGGCGCCGACAACAGCGCTGTGATGGGCCTCTTCAATGACCCGCAGTTCAGGGAGCGATGGGCTGCCGCGTACACCGAACGTCTGCGTGCCGAACACAGCGACGATGCGCAGCGAGCCACCGCGATGAACCGGGTCAACCCGAGCGTGGTGCTGCGCAACCACCTGGCCGAAGCCGCGATCCGGCAGGCGCAGGCCGGCGATTTCTCGGAAGTGCAGCGGCTGCTGAAAGTTCTGCAGAACCCGTTCGACGAACGCCACGACACCTCGGCCGACGCCGGCTTTCCGCCCGCCTGGGCGCAGCACATCGAGGTGTCATGCTCATCGTGAATGATCGTGCCTGAGGATTCCCCATGAAAGACGACAAGCCCCGCGACGTGCAAAAGACCGATGCCCAATGGCGCGCCCAACTCGATGCCACACAGTACGAGGTCGCCCGCCAGGCCGGCACCGAACGCGCCTTCACCGGCAAGTACTGGGACCACTGGGCAGCCGGCCGCTACGACTGCATCGGCTGCGGCACGCCGCTGTTCGAGGCCGGCACCAAGTTCGATGCGGGCTGCGGCTGGCCGAGTTACTCCGAGCCGATCAACAGCACGGTGGTCGAGCGCATCGTCGACCGCAGCCACGGCATGACACGCATCGAGGTGCGTTGCAACAAATGCGGCTCGCACCTGGGCCATGTGTTCAACGACGGGCCGTCGCCCACCGGCGAGCGTTTTTGCATCAACTCGGCTTCGATAAACTTCGAGCTTCCGGTTTGACACTAGTGCGCTGCCCGCCTCCGCGGTCGTAGCGCAAGCAGGGCCCCTTACACATCCATGAAGCTGCTGTTCGATTTCCTGCCGATCCTGCTTTTCTTCGGCATGTTCAAGTACGCCGAAGCCCACAAAGACTGGGCTGCCGCATTCGCCACCGAGCACTTCGGGTTCATCGTCTCCGGTGGCGTGGTCGGCGCGAACGAAGCGCCGGTGCTGCTGGCCACGGTGGTGGTTATTTTTGCCACGCTGGCGCAGATCGCCTACCTGTTGTCACGTGGCAAGAAGGTCGACACCATGCTGTGGGTCAGTCTGGCACTGGTGGTGGTGCTGGGCGGCGCCACCGTGTGGTTCCACAGCGACGAGTTCATCAAATGGAAGCCGACCGTGCTGTACTGGGCCATGGCGCTGGGCCTGTGGGCGAGCGCCGCGCTGTTCGGCAAAAATCTGCCTCGGCAGATGATGGGGCAGCACCTGCGCGTGCCCGATCCGCTGTGGACACGGGTGAACTGGGCGTGGATCGCCTTTTTCTTGATGATGGGTGTGCTCAATCGCTATGTGGCAACGCAGTATTCGACCGACACCTGGGTCAACTTCAAGTTGTTCGGCAGCATGGGGTTGATGTTCGTGTTCGTGTTGGCGCAGGGCCTGTACCTCAGCCGCTACGCCGACCCCGATGAGGCTGCCCGATGAGCAGCCTGCCCGACAACATAGAAACAGCCCTTCGCGCCGCACTGCAGCCCACCGAATTCATGCTGCAAGACGACAGCCACCTGCACGCCGGCCACGCTGGGGCGCGCGAGGGCAGCCACTACACCGTGCGGCTGGTCAGCACGCGCTTTGCCGGGCTGAACCGGGTGGCCCGACATCGCCTCGTTTATGATGCTTTGCGGCCCTACATGCAGCATGGCATCCACGCATTGGTCATCGATGCACGGGCACCCGGCGAGGCCTGACCCACCCAGTTCACCCCCTGACGTCACGAGTTGAAAGTCTCACCCATGAACAAGTTGCTCCCCACCTCGTCTGTGCTGGCCGCTGCCTTGTTGATGTCGCTGCCCGCAGCGGCGCAGAACATTGCGGTGGTCAACGGCAAGGCGGTGCCCACGGCGCGCGTGAATTCACTGATGGACCAGATCCTGAAGCAGGGCCAGCAACGCCGCACACCGGAACTTGAAGCGCAGGTGCGTGACGAGGTCGTGCTGCGTGAAATGTTCGTGCAAGAGGCCGAGAAGCGCGGCTTCCAGCGCCAGGCTGATTACAAGGTGCAGATGGAGTTCGCGCGGCAAACCATCCTGATTCGCGAGTTGTTCTCCCAGTACCAAGCCACGCATCCGGTCACCGACGCCGAGATCCAGGCCGAGTTCGCGAAATCGGCCGGGCCCGGTGGCGGCACCGAGTACCGCGCACGGCACATCCTGGTCGACACCGAAGACCAGGCCAAGACCTTGATTGCGCAAATCAAGGGCGGCGCCAAGTTCGAGGACGTGGCGCAGAAGAGCTCGAAAGACACCGGCTCAGGCGAAAACGGCGGCGACCTCGATTTCGCCAGCGCGAATGTCTATGTGCCCGAGTTCGGCCAGGCGATGGTCAAGCTCAAGAAGGGCGAGATGACCGAGGCACCGGTGAAGTCGCAATTCGGCTGGCACATCATTCGCCTCGACGACACGCGCGAGTCGCCATCGCCGCAGCTCAGCGAGATGCGGGCCCAGATCGAGCAGAAGCTGGGACAAATGAAGATCGCGAAGTTCCGCGACGAAATCCGCGCCAAGTACAAGACCGATTACAAGTTCACCAACTGACGCTGGCGCGGCGTGGCGGTCACACGAACGCCGTGTCCCGCTCCACCCGTCCCGCCTCGATGCGCAGTTGCCGGTCGCAACGAGCCGCCACCGTGCGGTCGTGCGTGACCAGCACCAGCGTGGTGCCGCTCTCGCGGTTCAACTCGAACATCAGCTCCATCACCCGCTCGCCAGTGGCGAAATCCAGGCTGCCGGTGGGCTCGTCGGCCAGCAGCAACGCGGGCTGAACCACAAAAGCACGGGCCAATGCCACGCGCTGCTGCTTGCCGCCCGACAACACCTTCGGGTAGTGCCGCAGCCGGTCGCCCAGGCCAACCCGACCCAGCATCTCGGTGGCCCTCACCCGCGCATCGCTGCGGCCTTGCAATTCCAGCGGCAGCATCACGTTTTCGATGGCGTTGAGGTTGCCCAGCAGCTGGAAACTCTGGAACACGAAGCCGACATGGGCCGCCCGCACCGCAGCGCGCGCGTCTTCGTCGAGGCTGAACAAATCGGTGCCGGCGAGGCGAACGCTGCCCGTGGTCGGCGTGTCCAAGCCAGCGATGATGGACAGCAGCGTGCTCTTGCCCGACCCCGATGCCCCAACAATGGCTGCCGACTGCTGACGCGCAAGCGAGAAACTGATGTCGTGCAAGATGGTCAAAGGGCCGCCCGGATCGGGCACTTGCTTGGTGATGTGATCGACAGCAATGATGGAATCAGACATGGCTCAGTGGAAACAACGAACAGCGACGACACAGACCTCGCGCGGCGCCCCACCGCGAACATCTGCTGCGATGCCGATCGACCCCGCCCGCAGGCGTTGGTTGCACGGCGTGGTTCACTGTACCGCGCTGATCGGTCTGGTCGCTGTAGGCGCACAGGCCTGGGCGCAGTTGCCGACACCCGCGCTCGCCCATGCCGCAAGCGGTGGCAATGCGCCACGCAACACGGTGCTGGTGGTGGGCGACAGCTTGTCGGCCGAATACGGCCTGAAGCGCGGCAGCGGCTGGGTGGCATTGATGGAGCGCAAGCTGGTCAGCGAAAAAATCGATGTGCGCGTGGTCAATGCCAGCGTCAGCGGTGACACCACGGCCGGTGGTTTGTCGCGCCTGCCTGCGCTGCTGGCCCAGCACCGCCCGACGCATGTGATCCTGGAACTCGGTGGCAACGATGGCCTGCGCGGTCTGCCGCTCAGGGGCAGCTTGAACAACCTGCAGAAAATGGCGCAAGCAGCCAAGGCAGTGGGGGCCAAAGTGCTGGTGGTCGGTGTGCAAATCCCGCCGAACTACGGCCGCCACTACAACGACGAGCTGGCCGCGATGTTCGTCACCGTGGCGAAGGACGAAGGCGCCGCGCTGGTGCCTTTTCTGATGGCAGGCGTACCCGATTCACAGTACCAAGCCGATCGCATCCATGTGGCGGAGGTGGGGCACCCGACGCTTCTTTCCAACGTGTGGCCGACGTTGAAGCCCTTGCTGCGCTGACATCCAGTTTCGTTCGCTCACATCAAAACCCCCAGGGTGGGAGCGTGAGCACTGCGCCGGGCCGCTGTGTTGCGTTCATGTCCGCCGGGCCGGTTCAACAGCGGTTCGCTTCGGCTCAAGCCTCGCCGGCCCTCCCCCTTTACTTCACTCCACACAGCGGCCCACCGCAGCGCTCCAACAGCCACCGAAGCGGCCGGGGGAATTTGAATTCCGCCGCATGCGACAACGGTGTCGGCTGCCGAGGGCGTGGGGTGACCGGCGCAGCGAAGTAAAGGAGGAAGGCCGGCTCGGTCTTAGCCGAAGCGCTTGGTTGGTGAATCGGCCTGGGGGACATGAGCGGAGCCGGTCACCCCATGCCCTCGGCAGCAATAAACCAGAACCAAACCGCTTAAGTGATGGGGGTCAGCTTCGCCACCGAAAGCGCCAACCACTTCATCCCATGGCGACCAAAGTTGACTTGCGCACGGGCATCGTCACCGCTGCCTTCGAGGGTGACGATCACGCCCTCGCCGAACTTGGTGTGGAACACGCTCTGCCCGGACTTCAGGCCATGTGACGGTGCTTTCGCAATGACCGACGGTGCGGCTGTTTCGACACGCCCTGCCCCCACGATCGAGCCCAGCCCTGAACCACGCGCCCAGGCCGCCTGGTAGTCGCGCGCAAACCCAGAACCGAAGGCCTGGTTGCGAGGGGTGATCCACTTCAGCGAGGCTTCGGGCAGCTCATCGAAAAAGCGGCTCTTGATGTTGTAGCGGGTCTGGCCGTGCAGCATGCGGGTCTGGCTGCAGCTCAGGTACAGCCGCTTGCGTGCGCGGGTGATTGCGACGTACATCAACCGCCGCTCCTCTTCCAGCCCGTTGAGGTCGGACACGCTGTTCTCGTGCGGGAACAGCCCTTCTTCCAGGCCGGTGATGAACACCGCGTCAAACTCCAGCCCCTTGGCGGCGTGCACCGTCATCAGCTGGATCGCGTCCTGCCCGGCCTGTGCCTGGTTGTCGCCAGCCTCCAGCGACGCGTGCGTCAGGAAAGCAGCCAGCGGCGACATGATCTCGCCGGTTTCGGCATCGGGCGTGGTGATCAATGAGGCGATGCCGCCGGTCGCTTCTGACTCTGGTGTGCCCTCGGTAGCCTCTACACCGAGGCCCGTCAGCACCTTGGTCAACTCGGCATCGGCCGCAAGTGGCACCGGCGTGCCGAACTCGTCGACCGGCAGCGCCACCGCGTCCTTGCCGAAGCCTTCCTGCGTGACGAAGGCCTCGGCCGCGTTGACCAGTTCGTCGAGGTTTTCCAGCCGGTCCTGGCCATCCTTGTCGGTGCGGTAGAAATCGACCAGGCCTGAGGCCTTCAGCATGTGCTCGATGATCTCGCGCAAGGTCAGCCCGCGCGTGGCCTCACGCATCGCGTCGACCTTCGCGACGAAGGCCTGCACGTTGCCGCCACCCTTGCCTGCCACGGCGCCAACGCTTTGATAGAGGCTGCGACCACTGGCGCGCGCTGCGTCCTGCAACAGTTCGATCGTGCGCGCGCCGATGCCGCGGGTTGGGAAATTGACGACGCGCAGAAAGCTGGTGTCGTCGTTCGGGTTCTCGATCAGCCGCAGGTAGCTCAGCGCGTGCTTGACCTCGGCGCGCTCGAAGAAGCGCAGGCCGCCGTACACCTTGTACGGGATGCCCGCGTTGAAGAGCGCGCTTTCCAGCACCCGGCTTTGCGCATTGCTGCGGTACAGCAGTGCGATGTCGCGGCGCGGGGTGCCGTCGCGGTGCAGTTGCTGCGCTTCCTCGATGAACCACTGCGCTTCGGCGAAATCGCTGGTGGCTTCGAACACGCGCACCTGTTCGCCCGGGCCGGCTTCGGTGCGCAGGTTCTTGCCCAGGCGCCGCGAGTTGCGCGAGATCAGCTCATTGGCCGCATCGAGGATGTGCCCGTAGCTGCGGTAGTTGCGCTCCAGCTTGATGACCTGCTGCACCTTGAACTCGCGCTCGAAGTCGGCCATGTTGCCGACCTGCGCGCCGCGGAAGGCATAGATGCTCTGGTCGTCGTCGCCGACCGCGAGCACCGCCGTGCCGTTCGGTCCGGGCGGGCCGGCGAACATCTTCAGCCAAGCGTATTGCAGCCGGTTCGTGTCCTGGAACTCGTCGACCAGGATGTGGCGGAAGCGGCGCTGGTAGTGCTCGCGCAGGCTGGCGTTGTCGCGCATCAGCTCGTAGGTGCGCAGCATCAATTCGGCGAAATCGACAACGCCTTCGCGCTGGCACTGTTCTTCGTAGGCCTGATAGACCTGCACCAGCACGCGGCCCTGCTCGTCGCGCACCTCGACGTCCTTCGGGCGCAGACCTTCTTCCTTCTGCCCGGCGATGAACCAGGTGGTGGTCTTCGGTACGAAGCGCTCTTCATCGAGCTTCATGGCCTTGATGACACGCTTGACCGCTGACAGCTGGTCGGCCGAATCGAGGATCTGGAAGCCTTGCGGCAACGCCGCCAGCTTCCAGTGCGCGCGCAGAAAGCGGTTGCACAGGCCGTGGAAGGTGCCGACCCACATGCCGCGCACCGGCACCGGCAGCATTGCGCTCAGCCGCGTCAGCATCTCCTTCGCCGCCTTGTTGGTGAAGGTCACCGCCAGCACGCCACCGGGCGACAGCTGGCCGGTCTGGATCAGCCAGGCGATGCGCGTGGTCAAAACACGGGTCTTGCCTGAGCCGGCACCGGCCAGGATCAGCGATGGCCGCGCGGGCAGCGTGACAGCAGCGAGTTGCTCGGGATTCAGCCCGCGCAGCAGGTTGTCGGACGAGGCCACCCGCAGGCCGGGCGGACCATCGATCTCGTCCGCCGCGGCCGTCACAGCCACCGAAGGTTCGTCTTCTTCAAACAGCGGGATCGACGGATCGTCGTGCGGTGCGAGGCCGGGGCTATCGGAGGGGCTGGACATCGAATGATTCTAGGAGCCACCCTCCTACAATTCGGCCTCCCTTTTGCTGCTCTGCGGCGCGCGTTTCTGCTGCGCCCAACCCGGTGTCCCCATGACCGAACTGGCCAAGTCCTTCGAACCCGCCGCCATCGAGGCCCATTGGGGGCCGCTGTGGGAGCAAAGCGGCGTCTACGAGCCGACGCTCGACCTTGCCAAGCCCTCGTTTTCGATTCAGCTGCCGCCTCCCAACGTCACCGGCACGCTGCACATGGGCCATGCGTTCAACCAGACGATCATGGACTCGCTGACGCGCTACCACCGCATGCGTGGATCT
>JAKFUQ010000293.1 GCA_021732645.1 Rhizobacter sp.
ATGCTGCACCACCCTGTCGCTGTGGGTGCCATAGGCTGGCGCAAGGCGCTGGCCGATGGCGAGACCCTGCGCGCGGTGCTCCAGCGCGCCGGGGCCGAGCTGGTGTTGCACGGCCATGCGCGCGATGCGCGGCTCGATGCCATCGCGGGGCCGGGCGCGGCCATCCCTTGCCTGTGCGTGCCGTCGTCCACGGCGCTGCCGAACCCGCAGGATGAGGGCGCGCGCTGGCACCGCTTGCGCCTCATCGGCAGCGCGCACGACCGTCGCATGGAAGTCACCGTGCGGCGCTGGTCGGTGGCGGCGCAGGCCTTCCAAACCGATGGCGCCTACGAGCTGTGTTTGCCCCGCGGCACGCAGGGCACGGGCGATAATCGCCCTGCTTGAAGGACGAGCCCACCGACCATGGCTGACGTGACGCAACCGACGGCGACCGAGACCAAGTTCGGCGACCCGCACACCCGAGTCGCCCAGACCGACGCCTGGACGGTGCTGCTGCGCCCGAAGCAGCCCACGCTGGGCTCGCTGGTGCTGGTGTGCCGCGAGCCGGTGCGCGCCTTCGCCGATGTCAGCCCGCAGGCCTATGTCGAGATGCGCGACATGGTGCGCCGCATCGAAGCCACGCTGCGCGAGGTGGTCGGCTATGAGCGCATCAACTACCTGATGCTGATGATGGTCGACCCGGACGTGCACTTTCACGTGATCCCGCGCTACGAAGGCGCGCGCCAGTTCGGTGGTACCGAGTTCCGCGACGCGGGCTGGCCCGGTGTGCCGGCGCTCGATGCCGCGGTCTCTCCCGATGCTGCCACGAGCGAGGCCTTGCTGGCGCAGTTGCGCGCCGCCTGGCTGCGCTGCACGGGCTGAGACTTTGCGCCCCTGGTTCGCTTTCGACCGACTCGACCGCTACGCGCTGCGCCTGATCGCCGGTCCGCTGGCGCTGACGCTGGTGGCGCTGTTGCTGGCGCAATTGCTCGAACGCTTGCTGCGCCTGTTCGACCTGGCCGCCTCGGCCGGTGCCGGGCCGACCAGCGTGCTGGTGATGGCGTCAACACTGGTGCCGCACTATCTGGGCCTGGCCTTGCCGATGGCCTTCACCGCCGCCATCTTCATGGCCGCCGCCCGCATGTGCGACGACAACGAACTCGACGTGATGCTGGTCACTGGCCGCTCGATCGCCCGCATCACCGCGCCTTATTTCGTGCTGGCAGTGATGCTCGCGATGTTCAGCATCTACCTCTACGGCCAGTTGCAGCCGCTGGCGCGCTACGGTTACCACGTCGTGGTGAACCAGGTGCTGGCCACCACCTGGAATGCACGGGTCGAAGAAAACCGCTTCGTCGACATCGGCCAGGGCATCACCTTCAGCGCGGATGCCATCGACGCCGATGGGCGTGGCCTCACCGGTGTGTTCATGGCCAAGCGCACGCCGGGCGGCGAGAAAATTTTGACGGCACCGCGCGGTCGACTCGTGCCGTCGCGCGAGGGATTGCAGATGCAGTTCGAGGACGGGCAGGTCTTGGATGAACACATCGGTGCGGCGCCAGGCGCGGCATCGGCGGCACGGGACACAGCGGCCAGCGGCAACGCCATCACCATCTCGAACTTTGCGCACGGCGTCACCGACCGCGATCTGTCGCCCAAAGCGACGCCGCTGGAGCCACGCGGCGGCTCGGTGCGCGAGCGCACATTGGCTGAGCTGTGGCGCGACATGCAGCTGCCCAACCAGCCCAAAGCCGCGTCGGAATTCCACGGCCGGCTGGCGCGGGCGCTGATCTTTCCCTTCCTGCCACTGCTGGCCCTGCCGCTCGGCATGGCCTCCAAGCGCGGCCGCCGCACGCCGGGTGTGGTGTTCGCCACGGTGGCGCTGCTGGCCGTCGATCACGCGCTGCAATTCGGCGAAGCCCTGGGCGACAAAGGCCGCTTGCCGGCCGCTGCGGCGGTGTGGATTCCGTTTGCGATGTTTGCGTTGTTGAGCCTGTGGATCTTTCGTCGCAGTCTGGCGTGGCCGGGCGACAACCCGGTGTTGCGCGCGGTGATGGCCTTCGAGGGTCTGCTCGACCGCAGCCGCGCCCGCGCAGGCAGTGGCAAACGCACCCGTCCGAAAGCAGCGGCCCAGCCATGAGGCGGCAATTGCCCGCCTATCTGCAGAGGCGCGTCGGCGTGCAGATTCTGGCCTTGCTGGCCGTGCTCACGGCGATGATGCAGTTGCTGGAACTGCTGGACGTCACCTCCGAAATCCTCGACCGGGGGCAAGGCGTTAGCGCACTGATGTACTACGCCGTGCTGCGCCTGCCCGCCGAGCTGGGCCTGGCGCTGCCGCTGGCGGTGCTGCTGGGCACCATGACCGCGCTGAACGCGATGGCACGCACGCTGGAGATCACCGCCATGCGCGCCAGCGGTGTCAGCCTGATGCGCATGCTGGGCTACCTCCTGCCAGTGTTCGTGGTGATCGCCGGTGTGCAGATCTCGCTGCAGCAGCTGGTGCTGCCGCCGGTCGAGATCGAACTGAAGCGCTGGTGGAGTGCCAGCACGCCGCCCGACGACAAAGAGCCAACGCGGTTGTGGGCGCACACCAGTGCCGGGCTGGTCGCCATCGACACCTTCAGCCCCGATGGCCGCCAGTTGCAGGGCGTGCGTCTGTACGAACGCGAGAACGGCCTGCTGAGTTCGCGGCTGCGCGCCGACAGCGCGCGCTGGGACGGCCGGGCCTGGCAGCTGACGAACGTGACCGAGCTGCGCCTGGACGCCGGAAAAATACACACGCTGCGTGAGAATGCCCGCGAGTGGCAAACCAACCTGCACCCCGACGAGGTGCTGCGTCTGGGTGTGACCCGCCCTTACCTCTCCAGTATCATGCTCAACGATGTGATCGTCGGCGCGCGCGTCGGCTCACAGCCCCTCAGCTATTACCAAACCGCCTTGTACCGTTCGTACGCAGCGCCGTTTGGCGTGTTCATCATGCTGTTGCTGGCGATGCCCGCAGCGGCCACCAGAACACGCGACTCGGGCGGGGGTGGGGCAATGATGATGGCGCTTGCGCTCGGACTGGCCTTCCTGCTCGGCGACGGCATCATGGCTTCGCTGGGCTCCAGCGGCCAGTTGTCGCCCCTCGTTACCGCGGTCGCTGCGCCTGCACTCTTTATTTCCATCGCTCTGCTGCGGCTGCGTGCCTGCGAACGACCATGAAGCTTTGGATCGATACCGCCGCCGTCGCCCACGCGCAAACACTTTTCGGCGTGCCGCCACTCGAACGCCTGCGGCGCAGTGTTCCCGTGCTGTTGCGCTCGATGCCGGTCGTCTTGTCCGGCACTGCCTCCGTCGTGGCGACTTGGCCCGATGCCATCGCCGATGTGGATGCGTCCACCCTCGGCAACCGCCTGCGCAAGGCGCTGGCCGACGGCCCCTTGCTGGCGCTGGACGGGGCCCATGTGGTCGATTCACGGCTCATCGACGTGCTGGCCAAAGAAGGCCCCTCCTGCGTGGCAGCGCGCGGCGAGGGCGCACAACGGGCGGTGGTGCTGCGCTTGACGCCCGATCTGGCCGACGCCATCCCCGCCGACGCTGCCGACCTGTGCGCGGTGGCCGATGCCTTGCTGGCCGCCGGCCGCATCGCGCCGCTGTCAGACACCGAGTTCCCGGCCTACATCAACAAGCTGCGTCGCTCGCTGCCCTACTGGATCTACGCCGTCAACGACGCTGCCACCCGCAAGCGATTGGAGCGGCAGATGTTCTGGGACAACTACAAGGGCTCGACCGATCTGCTGACCCGCTATGTGTATCCTCCGCTGGTTTGGCCGTTGGTGAATTTTTGCGTGCGCTGGGGTATTCACCCCAATGTGGTGACCGTGCTGTCCATCGTGCTCGCCTTCGCCGCCGTGCCGCTGTTCGCGCGGGGTGACTTCTTCATCGGCTTCCTGTGCGCCTACGCCATGAGCGTGCTCGACAGCGTCGACGGCAAGCTGGCGCGGCTGACGCTCACCTCGTCCAAGATCGGCGACGTCCTCGACCACGGGCTCGACCAAGTCCATCCGCCCTTCTGGTACTTCGCCTTTGGGTGGGGCTTGGGCGGGCGCTCGATGGACGATCCGCTGTACGCCGCGGCGATCTGGTTGATCGTCTTCTATGTCGCCGACCGCCTGGCGCTCGCTGTCGCCAAACGCCGCCTCGGCTTCACGCTGCATGCCGCGACGCCACTCGACGGCTTGGTGCGCAGCTTCATCGCCCGGCGCAACATCACGATGACGATCATGGCGTTCAGCCTGTTGCTGGGCCAAGGTGCAGCAGGCCTTTACATCATCACCGCATGGCAGGGCCTGACCTTCGCGTGGCACAGCAGCCGCACCCTCTGGCTGGGCTTCATGGTGCGTGAGACGGTGAGACCGACGGCCTGATGAGTGCCATCGAGATCATTCCCGTCAGCACGCCGGCAGAGCTGGACCGCTTCATCACCCTGCCCTCGCGGCTGTATGCCAGCGACCCGGCCTTCGTCGCGCCATTGGTGCTGGAACGCCGAGAAGCGCTGTCACCCGCGAAGAACCCATATTTCCAGCATGCCGAGACACAGTTCTGGCTGGCTCGCCGGGATGGGCGCGATGTCGGGCGCATCAGCGCGCAGATCGACCGGCTGATCACCGATCCCGAAGTCGGCCACTTCGGCATGATCGCTGCCGAGGACGATCGCGAGGTGTACGCCGCGCTGTTCGCCGCGGCCGAGGACTGGCTGCGCGCGCGCGGCAAGCGGCACATCCTGGGGCCATTCAACCTGTCGATCAATGAAGAGACCGGGTTGCTGATCGATGGCTACCACACCCCGCCGGTGATGCTGATGGGGCACGATCCGAAGTACGCTGCCGCGCACATCGAAGCCCTCGGCTACGCCAAGGCGAAGGACCTGATCGCCTACATGTACGACATGGACCACGAGCTGCCGCGTGCAGCGCGCCGCAAGATCGACAGCCGCACGGCGCAGGCATTGACGGTGCGCCACCTCGACAAGTCGCGCTACCTGGAAGAGTTCGACACCGTCACCACGATCTTCAACGATGCCTGGTCACAGAACTGGGGCTTCATCGCCTTCACGCAGGCTGAGATTGCGCACATGGCCAAGAGCATGAAGATGCTGATCGATCCGACCTGCGTCGCGATCGTCGAGATGAACGGCGAGGCAGTGGGCTTCGGCATCGCACTGCCCAACCTGAACGAGCTGATCGCCGACTTCAACGGCCGCCTGCTGCCCTTCAACTGGCTGAAGCTGCTGTGGCGGCTGAGGGGCGGCGCGCGCACCGCGCGGGTGCCGCTGATGGGCATCCGGCGCAGTTTCAGCGGCAGCATGGCGGGCGGGCTGGCGCCGTTCCTCGTCATCGATTCGCTGCGCAAGGGCTTGCGCGCGAAGGGCGTGCGCCGGGTGGAGCTGTCGTGGATCCTTGAGGACAACCGGCCGATGCGGCACGTCATCGAATCGCTGGGTGGCGACCCGTACAAGACCTACCGGGTCTACGACAAACGACTCGCGCCGTGACAGCTCTGACCGCGCTGGTGCTGGCCGGCACGCGCAGCGGCGGTGATCTGCTGGCGGCCTACGCCGGCGTCAGCCACAAGGCGCTGATCGAGGTCGGTGGCCACACGATGATCGAACGCGTGGTGGCAGCGCTTGCCGCGCTGCCAGAGGTCACGCGCATCGTCGTCGCGATCGAGCAGCCGGAATTGCTGCGTGACCTGCCGGGGCTGCAGCCCGCCGTGCTCGGCAAACCGCTGTCGACGATGAACACCGCTGACGGCCCGAGCGCCACCGTGGCGTCTGCACTCACCAGCCTGGGCGTGCCATTGCTGGTGACGACCGCCGACCACGCCTTGCTGCAAACGGCCTGGCTGACGGAATTCCTGGCCGCCTGCCCCGCCGACGCCGACGTCACCGCCGCACTGGCCGGGCGCGCCGCGGTGGAAGCGGCCGCGCCGCACACGCGTCGCACCTGGCTGCGCTTTGCCGACGGCGATTTCTCGGGCTGCAACCTGTTTCTGATGTCACGGCCGACGGCGAGTGGCGTGATCGAGCTGTGGCGCGAACTGGAGCGCCACCGCAAGGCCCCGTTGCGGATGATGCAGCGCCTGGGCTGGACCTTCGCGTTGCGCTACCGGCTCGGCTCGCTGACATCGGCCGCAGCGATGGCCCGCCTGGGCGCGCTGGCCGGTGGCGCGCGGCTTGCCATCGTGGCCATGCGCGACGGCCGAGCCGCCATCGATGTGGACAAGCCCGCCGACCTGGACCTGGTGCGCCAACTGGTGGCGCGCTGAACCCTCAGGCGGTGGTTGAAGCGAGCGCTGCCGACTGCCGCGAGTCTCCCCAGGACTCGGCCAAGGCCCGCACCTGAACCAGATCGGCCGGGAAATCGAGCTCGCCCCATTGCAGGCCTTCGATGGAGGCAACGCGCACATCGGCGCCGGACTGTGCCAAGCGGTTGATCGCCGACAGGTACCAGAGCTTCGGGCCTTCGGGCGTGCGCATGGTGCGTTCGAGTTCGGCAACGAAGAGGGCAGCCCCGTCGGCCTCGAAGCGCAGGAAACCGATCGATTCGCCGTTCACCCGCTCGGCCGCGAGTGTCTTGCCGATGGCGCGCAGGCGATCGCCCTCGGTCTCGACCTTCATGTCGTCGCTGTCGTAGCCCTCGGCATTGCGGTCGATGGTGACGGTGATGGGCGCACTCGGGGCGGCCAGCAGTCGTCCAGCGATGGCGGGCTCGAACAGCGTGTCGCCGTTGAGAATCATGCACGGGCCACTCAGCTCGGCACGCGCCATCCAGCAACTGGCCAGGTTGTCGGCCAGCTTGTAAAACGGGTTGTACAGCGTGCGCACGCGCAGCTGCGCAAGCACCACCCGCTTCAATTCGGCTTCGACCAGTTCCGGGTGGAAGCCGGTCACCACCACGGCCTCGGCAACGCCCATCTCGTCCAGCGCGCGCAGCTGCCACTCCAGCATGCTGCGGCCCGCCAGATCGATCAGGCACTTGGGCAGCCGCTCGGTCAACGGCAACAGGCGGCTGCCCTGGCCGGCGCTCAGGATGATGGCGCGATGGGGTGGGGTCACGGTACGGGCTTTCACAAAACGGTCATCGTTGCGATGAGCTTACCGCACCGTGTCGGCACAGGCGAGGGCTGCGTCGCGTTCCAACACCGAGTGGGTCACGCGATGGAACGTCAGTGCCTGCGGCGGCTCCGCCAGCGCCAGATGGGCCAGATGGCGGCGGCCGACCGGCACCCGCACGGTGTGCCACAGGCGCCCTTCAAACGCGGCAAGCTGCTCACCCTGGGCCGTGTCGACCCGGGCCACATCGCGCAGACCGCGCTGGCTGGCCGCTTTCACCACGGCCTCCTTGCGGGTCCATACGGCATAGAAGCGCGACGCGCTGCGCCCTGCCCAGGCACGCTCTGCCGCGCTGAAGTACAGGCGGAATTGATGGGCACGCAGGCTGCCGAGGCCTTCGACATCGATGCCAACAGCACCCTGCGTCGACAGCGCGCAGACGATGCGACCCTCACAATGAGACAGGCTGAAATTGACCGGCAAGGCCAGGGTCGGTCGGGATGGCGCGTGATAACGCAGCGTGGCCAGCACGTCGCCCGCAAACCCGAGGCGATGCAGGCCCTGAGCCAGCAAGCGGCTGCCCACCAGCGAGCGATGGCGCGCCCGAGGATCTTGCCAGCCGACGATCTGCTCGCGTCGAGCCGATGGCAGATTTGCCAGCCACTGCGCTTCGACCTGGGATGACAACTCGAACTCGGAGGCAATCAACACCGTCACGGTCATGGCAGGGCGGCATGTCGTGCGCATGACACAATTTGAGGGTCGAAACAGAAAAATATTATGGTTCAGGAAGCGTTGGCCCCAGGCCCACCACAGCGCCACGACCTTGACGCCAACGACGAAAGTGCGAGCCTGTTGCTGGACCTGTCGCAGCGCTATGGCGACACCTTTCGTCTGGCCTCGCAAAGCCGCAGCAACGACAGCCTGGTGATCCTGAACGCCGACGACCTCCATCGCGTGTTGCAGACCCACCGCAGCAACTACATCAAGGGCATCGGCATCGAGCGTGTGCGCGTGCTGCTGGGCAACGGGTTGATGGCCAGCGAGGGCGAGTTGTGGTCGCGGCAGCGGCGTCTGGTGCAGCCGGCGTTCCACACGCAGGTGATCCGCAGTTTCACAGCACTGATGCATCGCGCCAACGCAGGCCTGATCGAACGCTGGAGCGGCCACGCAGCGCGCGGCGAGTCGGTCAACCTGACACGCGATCTGAGTGAACTGGCGCTGAACATCGTGCTCCGCGCCATGTTCGGCACCGACCTCGATCGCCTGATCGACGCCAAGGGTGGCAACCCCTTCGAGCTGCTGACCAGCGAATCCCGGCGCGACCTGCCCTTCGCCGCCAAATTCCGGGCCCTGACCCACCATGTGCTGGCCATGATCGCCGCCCGCCGCAAGGAACAACGCATCGAGATGGACCTGTTGTCGACGCTGATGGAAGTGCGCGACCGCGACAGCGGCGAGGCGATGCCCGATCGCGCGCTGCTCGACGAGCTGATGACGCTGATCGTGGCCGGCCACGAAACCACCGCCAGCGCGCTCAACTGGACCTGGTACCTGCTGTCGCAGAACCCCGAGGCCGAGGCCCGGCTGCACTCAGCCATTGCTGCCCAGGCGCAAGCGCCAATGGCCGGGGAGGAGTCCTCCGCCACCCATCCCTATGTCGAGCAGGTGCTGCAAGAAGCCTTGCGCCTGTACCCACCGGGCTGGCTGTTCACCCGTCGCGCGCTGGGTGACGACGTGCTGGGCGGCTTCCACGTGCCGGCCGGCACCGATGTCTTCATCTGCCCCTACCTGCTGCACCGCCAGACCGCGCACTGGCACCAGCCCGAGGCCTTCGATCCGTTGCGCTTCGAGCCTGCAGCGGTCGATGCCCGCCATCGATTTGCCTACCTGCCGTTTTCCGCCGGGCCGCGGTATTGCATCGGCGCCACGTTTGCGATGGCCGAGATGACGATGCACCTCGGCATGGTGGCCGATCGCTTCCGCTTGCAATACGACGGCCCCACCCCACCCGCGGCAGAATTCCAGGTCAACCTGCGCTCGCGTCACGACCTCCACATGCGTCTTGTGGCGCGCTGAAACGACTTCCATGCCGCCCTTCGAGACCCTCAACGCCATCCTGCCGGCCGACGTGCGCGAGGACCGTCAGATCACCTTCATCGAAGGCGACAACGAGCAGCGCACGATGAGCTTTCGCAGGCTGCGTCAGCGCGCCACGGGTGCCCTCGGCGCGCTGCAGCGCCGTGGCATGAAGCGCGGCGACACGCTGATTCTGTTCATCGCCGACAACGAACGCTTCGTGGAGATGTTCTGGGCTTGCGTGCTCGGCGGCATCGTCGCGGTGCCGCTGGCACCGGGCGTCGCCGACGAACACTGGCGCAAGCTGCTGCGCGTGTTCGCCCAGCTCGCCGACAGTCGGGTGTGCATCGATGCGCCGACGCTGGAACGCTTCGACAGCTTTGTGGGCGCGAACCGTCTGGCCACCGAGGGCGAGCGACTAAGGGCGCTCACCGTGATCGTGGGCAGCCTCGACATGGCCGGCGAGCCGGGCGTGACGGTGAAAACAAGCTCAGACGACCTGGCCTTCATCCAGTACTCATCAGGCTCGACCGGCGACCCCAAGGGCGTGATGCTGACGCACCGCAACCTCACAACGAACATCGCGTCGATCATCGAGGGCGCGGGCTACACTGATCGCGACTCGGTGATCAGCTGGATGCCGCTGTCGCACGACATGGGGCTGATCGGTTTCCACCTGACGCTGCTCGCGGCAGGCGTCAGCCACGCGATCATGCGCACCGAACTGTTTGCGCGGCGGCCGCTGCTGTGGTTGGAGTTGGCCAGTCGGCGGCGCTGCACCGTGCTGTGCTCGCCCAACTTCGGGTTCCAGCACTACCTCAGGCAGTACGCGCACAGGCCGCCGGAAGGGCTCGATTTGTCGTCGATCCGGCTGATCTTCAATGGGGCGGAGCCGATCTCGGCCGAGGTCTGCCGCCGC
The DNA here is from genome assembly GCA_021732645.1 of Rhizobacter sp. Taxonomy (GTDB): domain Bacteria; phylum Pseudomonadota; class Gammaproteobacteria; order Burkholderiales; family Burkholderiaceae_C; genus PBB1. The sequence goes on from JAKFUQ010000293.1 coordinate 10,074, forward strand.
TTCATGCGCACCATGGCGCCGCACGGCCTGAAGGCGAACAGCATGTTCGCCGTCTACGGGCTCGCTGAAGCCACCCTCGCGGTGGCCTTTGCGCCCCGTGGCGTCCCGATGGAAACGGTCGTTGTTGACCCCACGCGCCTGCGCATCGGCGAAACGGTAAGCCAGGAGGCCGTGCACGGCGGTCGGGTGACCGAACTCGTCAAAGTGGGCCCGCCGCTGCCGGGCATCGGTCTGCGCATCGTCGACGAGCACGGCGCGATGCTTGGTGACCGTGTGATGGGACTGGTGTTGATGAAAGGTGACAACGTCACCGCAGGCTACTACCAGGACCCGGTTCGCACCGCAGAGCTGATCTCGGCCGACGGCTGGCTGGCCACCGGCGACCTGGGCTTCATCTGGGACGGACAGCTTGTCATCGCGGGGCGGGCCAAGGATCTGGTCATCATCAACGGGCAGAACCACTACCCGCATGATCTGGAGCGCATTGCGGCCCAGGTGGCAGACATCGAGGCCAACCGCGTGGCCGCCGCCGGTGTCCGCGGCCCGGCGAGCCACACCGAGGAACTGGCGTTCTTCGTGATCCACCGGGGCGATATCGCCGAGTTCCTGCCCAAGGTGATCGATGTGCGCCGCAAACTGATGCAGCAGACTGGACTGGAGGTGGCGCATGTGGTGCCTGTGCGGCAAATCCCGAAGACCAGCAGCGGAAAATTGCAGCGTTATGCGCTGGCCGAAGCGTTCGAGCTGGGTGAATTCGATGCAGCGCTGACCGAGATTGAACGCCTCATCGCAGAAAAAAATGCAGCCGAACAGCGCACCGGAGGCGCCACTGCACAACGTCTGCAGGTCATCTGTGCGAGGTTCGTTGTCGATAGACCGGTCACGCCGCAAACGAATTTGCTGGAAATTGACCTCAACTCGCTGACCTTGGCCCGCATCCACGAGGCCATCGAGCGTGAGTTCCCTCAACGCGTGGAGGTCACCGACTTGTTTGACTACCCCACGCTGGAACAACTCGCCGCGTTTCTGGATACCCCCATCGCGTGAAACGACATAAATCGGTCAAAATGGTTCCGCCAAGTCCAAGAACGCTGAGCCATGATTTGCATTTTCTGCAACATTTTGCGCCGTTCATGACAGTTTGATTGCATCGCGGATGCACTCAAATTAAAGTTCGCGGCGGTCTCAGGCGTGCAGTACGAAAGGGTGTGGGGGTTGAACGATTACTTGCGAGGCCAGCATGGCACGTCCGGGGCGCTTTCAGCGAACGACGCTGTTTCCCCTCACGCCAGTGTGACCCCGACAGCCAGCGGCATCGCCCTGCGCAGTGCGGACTTCCCGACCCTGGCCGCAGCACTTGATTACGCCGCAGGTGGTCGATCCGGCTTCAATTACTACGACGGCCGTGGCGCACTGGTCGCCACGCTGCCCTACCGCGAACTGCGCCTGCAGGCGCTGGAGATGGCGCGGCGCCTGGCACCGCTGGGCCGTGGGCAGCGACTCGCCCTCGTCGCGCACACGCACCCCGACTTTGCGGTGATGTTTTACGCCTGCCAGTACGCAGGGCTGGTGCCCGTGCCACTGCCCGCTGCCGTGCACCTGGGTGGGCGTGAAGCCTACATCCACCACTTGCGCCAACTGGTGCGAGACTGCCAGGCCGTGGCCGCCTTCGCGCCGCCGGAGTTCGTCGGCTTCCTGCGTGAGGCCAGCGCAGACCTGCCGCTGACACTGGTCGGCACCGCACAGGATTTTTCGGCGCTGCCCGCCTTGGACACCACGCCCAGGCCCCCCGAGCCCAGCGATCTGGCCTATTTGCAGTACACCTCGGGCAGCACCCGCTTTCCTCGCGGCACGATGATCACGCAAGCGGCGGTCATGGCCAACCTGAGCGCCATCTTCAACCATGGCTTCCAGCTGACGCCGGACGATCGGTTTTGCTCGTGGCTGCCCTACTACCACGACATGGGCCTGGTGGGCATCGTGCTGGGCTGCGTGGCCACTCAGCGATCGGTCGATTACCTGCCGACGCGCGACTTCGCCATGCGCCCCCGGCTGTGGCTCAAGCTGATGTCGATGAACCGCAGCACGGTGTCGTTCAGCCCACCGTTTGGCTACACGCTGTGCACACGGCGGCTGCGGCCTTCGGACACCGAGGCGCTGGACTTGTCCGCATGGCGCGTGGCCGGCGTCGGAGCCGAAATGATCCATCCGGCAACGCTGCATGAATTCGCCACCGTGCTGGCCTCGGCCCAGTTCGACGAGCGCGCCTTCCTGCCCTGCTACGGCATGGCGGAATGCGCCTTGGCGGTGAGTTTCGCGCCGCTCGAAACCGGCGCCAGCAGTGACCTCGTCGACCTCGACCGACTCGCCCACCATGGCGAAGCCACCCCGGTCGCCGCCGACGATGCGCAGGCCAAAGGCAAGGCGTTCATCAACTGCGGCCGACCGCTGCCTGGCTATCAAATGGAAATCCGCGACGAACGCGGAGCGCCGCTGCCGCCACGCCGCTGCGGCCGCATCCATCTGCGTGGCCCCAGCCTGATGTCGGGCTATTTCGGCAATCCGCAGGCGTCGCGCGAGGTGTTGTCGGCCGATGGCTGGTTGGACACAGGCGACATCGGCTACCAGGCCAACGGCTCGCTGTACATCACCGGGCGCGCGAAGGACCTGATGATCATCAAGGGCCGCAACATCTGGCCACAAGACCTGGAATACCTCGCTGAGCAGCAGCCCGAGGTGCGACCTACGGACGCCTCAGCGTTTTCGATCACCGGCGACGACGAGGGTGAAACCGCCGTACTGGTCGTGCAGTGCCGGGAAGCCGACCCGGGCAAACTGGCCAGTCTGGCCGAGCGGATCCAGCAGGCCATCCATGTGGAGTTCGGCATCCACTGCGTGATCGAACTCGTGCCGCCACACACCCTGCCGCGCACCTCGTCGGGCAAGTTGTCTCGCAGCACGGCGCGCAAGGAATTCATCGAGCGCCGCCATGCTGCGCAGCCCAGCGAGACCCGAGATCGCCTCATCGACCAGGGCAGGCTCGCCGTGGCTGAGGCCGAGAGCGCGGCGTCGTGACCCCCGTGCCCAGCCCCGCCGACGCACCCATGTCGCCAGGCGAAACGGCTGCGTCGGTTGAACAGATCATCCGCATCGCGCTCGGCATCATCCGTCCGGGTGCGGCCCACATCCGAGGTGACGCCGATCTGGCGCAGGAAGCCGACCTGGATTCGGCCGAGGTCATGGACCTGGTGATGGAAATCGAAGACCGCCTGGACCTGTCGATTTCGGTGGAAACCATGGCCAAGGCGCGCACCATCGACGAGTTGTGTGCGGGCATCGTTCAAATGAAGCAAGCGGCCCCGTGAGCCTGCTCGACAAGTTCGCCGTTCAGCGTGGGTTGGCGGCCCGCTTGGCCGACGGCAACCTGGTGGCGCCGATCGCCACGCCGATGGACGAGGTGCATTCGGCGACCTCGGCGACGATCAACGGTCGGCGGGTGATCCTGGCCGGCACCAACAACTACCTCGGCCTGACCTACGACGCCGATTGCCGCGCCGCCGCGATCGCAGCCATTGAATCGCTGGGCACGGGCACCACCGGGTCGCGCATGGCCAGCGGTAATTACGCCGGACACCGGGCGCTGGAAAACGCACTGGCAAGTGCCTTCGGCTGGCCCACGGCGATCGTGTTTTCCACCGGCTACCAGGCCAACCTCGGCACGCTGTCGGCGCTGGCCGGCGAAGGTGACACGCTGCTCGTCGATGCCGACAGCCACGCCAGCATCCACGACGGCTGCCGACTCAGCCACGCCACCACCATCCGCTTTCGGCACAACGACCCGGACAACCTTGACCGCCGCCTGGCGCGTCTGGGCGCCGCAGCCAGCCGCACCTTGATCGTTGTGGAGAGCCTCTACAGCACCCTCGGCGACCGCGCCCCGCTGCGCGAAATCGTCGAAATCAAGAAGCGCCACGGGGCCTGGCTGCTGGTCGACGAGGCCCACTCCTTCGGCGTGTTCGGCCCGCGTGGACTCGGTCTTTGCGAGGCCCAGGACTTGCTCGCCGAGGTCGACTTCATCGTCGGCACCTTCTCGAAGAGCCTGGGCGGCGTCGGCGGGTTTTGCCTCGCCCGACATGCCGACGCGGAGTTCATGCGCATGGTCAGCCGCCCCTACATCTTCACGGCCTCACCACCGCCGCCGGTGATCGCGGCCACCCATCAGGCCCTGCGCAAGGTGCTGCAAGGTCACGACCTGCGGGCGCGGCTGTGGCACCACGCTGAACGGGTGTACGGCGAGTTGAGCAAGCTGGGCTATCGGCTCGGCACCACCACGCCCGGCCCGGTGGCGGCGGTCGTTTTCGACACCCGCGATGCGGCTCTGGCCTTGTGGCAAAGCCTGCTCGATGCGGGCATCTACACCAACCTGATGATTCCACCGGCCACCCCGGCCGGCCTGTGCCTGGTGCGCATCAGCCTGAGCGCTGCGCAAAGCGACGACGACATCACGCAGATCATCGCGGCGCTCGCCGCGCATGCGCGGCAGTCGCGCTCGCCGCTGGCGGCCTAGGACAACGCTGAACAAGTCCTCGCCCGCCGCGGCTGCCCATCGATGAGGTGCCCCGGGTAATCCTTGCGCAGCACCGGTCCCCGTCCTGGAACCTTCGGCCTGGCTTGAGAATCAAGCCCTCGCGGCTGGCACGGGGATGTGATGCCCCATGCTGCACGTGAGCCTTGCCCCGCCGGACATCACCATGACCTTGCCCTCCTCTGCCGCCAGCACGCACCACGCCTTCGACCAATTGCGCCGCTACCTCGAAGGGCAGGTGCTCGGTCAGCCGGCGCTGGTCGAGCGGATGCTGGTGGCGCTGCTGGGCGACGGGCACCTGCTGGTCGAAGGCCCGCCCGGCCTGGCCAAGACCCGTGCCGTCAAGGCCATGGCCCACGGCGTTGAATGCGATTTCCAGCGGGTGCAGTTCACCCCCGACATGCTGCCCGCCGACCTCACCGGCTCCGACATCTACCGGCCCGAGGAAGGCAGCTTCCGCTTCCAGCGCGGGCCGCTGTTCCACAACCTGATCCTCGCCGACGAGATCAACCGCGCACCCGCCAAGGTGCAGTCGGCGCTGCTCGAAGCGATGGCCGAGCGGCAGATCACGGTCGGTGTGGCCACCTATCAGTTGCCACACCTGTTCATGGTGATGGCGACGCAGAACCCGATCGAACAGGAAGGCACCTACCCGCTGCCCGAGGCCCAGCTCGACCGCTTCATGCTGCACACCCACGTCGACTACCCCGACCGCGCGACCACCCGGTTGATCATGGCGCTGGCCCGACAAGAAGCGGTGTCCGAGGTCGAGTTGCCGCCACCGCCGTCCAAGCTGTCGCAGGCCACGGTGTTCGCCGCGCGGCACGAGGTGCTGGCGCTGACCTTGGCCGACCCGGTGGCCGAGTACATCGCTGCACTGGTCGATGCCACCCGCCACCCTGCCCCCTACAGCGCGCTGCTCGCCGGCTGGCTGCGCTGGGGCGCCAGCCCGCGCGCAGCGATCGCCATCGAACGCGGCGCACGCGCGCTGGCGTGGTTGGACGGCCGCGATTACGTCAGCCCCGAAGACGTGCAGGCGATCGCCCCCGATGCGCTGCGCCACCGGCTGCTGCTCGACTACAGCGCACAGGCCGCGCGCGTGACCGCGCAGGACTGCGTGGCCGAGCTGCTGCGCACCGTACCCGCCCCCTGATCGGCTGCAGGCGATGGCCCTGTTGCCTGACCTCGATGACCTGGTCGCGCTGCGCGGCGCAGCGCATGGGCTGGACATGCGCCTGCGCCACCCGGCAGCGGCGCAGCTGCAAGGTGGGCACCGCAGCGCCCACCGCGGACGCGGCCTCGAATTCGACGAGGTGCGCCCCTACGCCCAGGGCGATGACGCCCGCACCATCGACTGGCGCGTCACCGCCCGCCGCGGTCGGCCGCACACCAAGCTGTTTCGCGAAGAGCGCGAGCGCGTGGTCTGGTTGGTCGCGGACCTGCACCCCGGCCTCTACTTCGGCAGCCGCCAGCAGCTGAAATCGGCCCTGCTGCTGCGCGCCGCCGCCTGGCTGGCCTGGGTCACGGTCAGTGCCGGCGACCGCCTGGGCGCTGTCCTGACCCAGGGCACGGCGCTGCCGCAGCTCTTGCCACCGCGCTCGCGTGACATCGGGGCCCTCGCGGTGCTGCAAGCGCTGGTGCAGGGCCAGCCGCGGGCACCGGGCGTTCCCGCCGCCGGTGGCCTGGGCGTGGCGCTCAACACGCTGCGCCCGTTGTTGCGATCAGGCAGCACGGTGGTGGTGCTCAGCGATTTCAGCGACCTCGATGCGGCCACGCAAACCGCCCTGGCCACGGTGGCGATGCGCGCCGAGTGCCGCCTGCTGTGGCTCACCGACGCGCTGGAATGCAACGGACTGCCCAACGGCGCTTTTCGCGTCGGGCTGCCCGGCCAGTTGTGGAGCCTCGACGGCGCCGCCAGCCGCAGCGCCTGGGCGGCCCGCTGGGGGCAGCGCGAGCAGCGCATTGCCGAGATCAGCCGCAGCCACCGCGTGCCCGTGCTGCGCCTGGACACCGGCGGCGATCTGGCACAGACGCTGCCGCGCTTTATCAGCGAGTCACGCTGATGGCCACCTTGCTGGAACAACTGGCTCCCGACCACGCGCCTCCGCCGCTGGGTTGGTGGCCGATCGCGCCGGGGTGGTGGGGCGTGATCGCGGTGCTGGCGGTGGCCCTGGCACTGCTGCTGTGGCTGCGCAAGCGTCGGCGGCAGCCTTCGGTCAAGCGCTGGCAGCGCGCAGCCTTGCGCGAGCTGGCACAGCTGCAAACGGTGGCCAGGCTTCCCACCAGCGACGATGCCACCATCGCCCGCGGCCTGCAGCAGCTGCTGCGCCGCTACGCCATCGCCCGCTACGGGCGCGAGGCGGTGGCCGCCCTCAGCGGCGACACCTGGATCGCCTTCGTCGTTCGCCATGGCGGGGCCGCCTGGTCGGGCGACAGCGGCCGTGCGCTGTTGCGCTGCGCCTATGGCCGTGATGCGGCGGCCCAAGGCGGCCATGCCGTCGCGCCGGATCGCCAGCGCTGGATCAGCGGCGCCCGCGGGTTCGTCAAGTGCGCGAGGGTGCCCCGGTGATCCATCTCGACTGGCCCTGGATACTGCTGGCCGCGCCACTGCCGTGGTTGGTCGCGCGCTACCTGCCGCCAGCCCGGCCGCATGCGGCAGCCCTGTTCCTGCCATTTGCGGCCCAGCTTGAAAACGCTGCGGCGCCCATCGCGCCGCGCGCACCGCGTTGGCGGCTGCTGCTGTACGCGCTGGTCTGGGCCCTGCTGCTGGCTGCCGCCGCGCGCCCGCAATGGCTGGGCGAGCCCCAGCCCGTGGCCACCAGCGGGCGCCGCTTGCTGGTGGCCGTCGACACCTCCGGCTCCATGGCCGCGCAAGACATGGCCGGGCGCAAGAGTCGGCTGCAAGTCGTCAAGGACGTGGGCGGCGACTTCATCCGGCGCCGTCACGGTGACCAGGTCGGGCTGATCCTGTTCGGCACCCGGCCCTACCTACAGGCCCCGCTCAGCACCGACCTCGACACCATCGCCCAGTTTCTGAAAGAAGCCTCGATCGGCATGGCCGGCCCGGCCACCGCCTTGGGGGACGCGATCGGGCAGGCGCTCAAGCGCCTGCAGGCCGAGCGAGACAGCGACAGCGCACAGCAGGACGCCCGCCGCGAGACCGTGCTGGTGCTGCTGACCGATGGCAGCAACACGGCCGGCGAGATGCCACCGCTGCCCGCTGCACGCCTGGCCGCCGCGCAGCGCCTGCGCATCTACACCATCGGTGTCGGCGGTGACGAGGACAGCGATCTCGATGAAGACACCCTGAAAGCCATCGCTGCCGAAACCGGTGGCGCCTACTTCCGCGCCACCGATGCCGCCGCCCTGCAGCAAGTCTACGAACTGATGGACGAGCTGGAACCCGCTTCAGCGCAAGACAAATGGGTGCGCCCCAGCGACGAATGGTTCGCCTGGCCGCTGGCGCTGGCGCTGCTGCTCAGCGTGCCGACGGTGGCACTGCGGGAGACGCGATGGGGTTGATCGCCGAGTGGCAAACCGCACTGAGTAGCTTCCACTTCGAGCGCCCCGCGTGGCTGCTCGCCGTGCCGATGTTGCTGGCGCTTGCGTTGTGGCTGGCGCGACACGGCGCCGCGGGTGGCAGCTGGGCCCGACTGGTCGATGCGCCGCTGCTCGAAGCGCTGCGATTGTCCGAGCCCCCACTGTCGCGGGCGTCACCGTGGCCCTGGCTGGCGCTCGCGTGGACGCTCGCGGTGCTGGCGCTGGCCGGCCCCACCTGGCAACGCGAGCCCGCCGCGGCCAACGCATCGCCCGACGGCTGGGTGCTGGTGCTCGATTTGTCGCCGTCGATGCTCACGCCCGATGCCGCGCCAAACCGCCTCACCCGTGCCCGCTATGCCATCGAAGACATGTTGCGCAGCGCCCAGGGCGCACGCGTCGGCCTGGTCGTCTTCAGCGCCGAGCCCTA
>JAKFUQ010000198.1 GCA_021732645.1 Rhizobacter sp.
AGAATGAAAACTCGCAAAGGAAGGAAGCGTGTCATGTGGCTGTTGATCCTGGAAGCATTTGGCGCGGTCGCGGTGTTGGTGTTGATAGTCTGGTGGACGATGTTCTCGGGCCGCAAGGGCGGTGAGCGCGACCACCGCGATTCGAAGCACTGAACCCCGTGCCTGACCAGGAGTCAGCCCAACGGCTTCGGCGGCAGCACGAACGACCCCGGCCGACTGAGCAGACGCTTGAAAATGGCCCGTCTGATGCGGCTTCGGTCGGCCAGCCGGATGCCGCGTGAGCGCAGCGCCACCTTGAAGGCGAGGAAAAAGCTCACCGACAGGTTCAACACGCCAGTGACTGCAATGCCCGCCACGCACCACCAGAACACGCTGGTGCCTAGCACTGCCAGGCCCTCGGCCGCAGCCGCTGCGGCCAACTGGCCGGTGGACAGCGTGACGTGCCGCACCTCGATCGGCAAGCCAAAGAACTGCGCCACCGCAGGCACCAGGCCCAGCATCAGCCCGAGCGAGATGTTCGACGCATAACCCGAGATGTTGGCGCGCCAGTACGCGGCCCAGCGCTGGGCACGCGCGGCACCGAGGCGCATGACGATGCGTGGGTTGTAGGCGATCGCGCTGTCGAGCCGGTGCCAGACGAACCAGTTCTCGACCCAACCCGCGATCAGCGAACTGGCGAACAACAACACACCGGTGAACGCAGCGAAGAACGCCGTGGGACCGAGCAGCGTGATGGCGTCGAACACATGTTCGGCATCGTGCCCGTGCACCAGCGGCGCACCGAACAGCACCTGCCAGCCCCATTGCACCAGCAGCACCAGGGGGATCACAGCGGCGAGGTTGCCGACGATGCCCGCCACTTGCGAGCGGATCAGGTGCGCGACCTCGTCGACGAATCGCTCGACCGCCGCGTCGTCGGCCATGTCACCGAGTCTTTCGGCCATCGCCGGGGCGGTCATGGCCGGCTGCTTGGTGGCCACCGTCCAGTGCAGCACGTGCACGATGACGAAGCTGATGGCGTAGTTCATCCCGGCCCAGAAACCGCCCCAGAACGCCGACAGCCCCAACGCCAACAGCAAGAACTTCACGAACGTGGTGCCCGCAATCACCGCGCCGCCGCCCGCTGCTGCCGCCAGCATGTGCCGGTAGGCGGCGCGGTCGCGGGTGATGTAGTGCTCGCCGGTTTCTGCGCTGCGCTCGGCCACCTTGCGCGCCAGCAGCGAATAGTGGTGCGCGAACAGCGCACGGACGCTGCGCCGCTCGGTCGCGGTGCGTACCAGTTCGGCCAGCAGTCGGGCCACATCGCGCGCGGGTTCACGGCTGAGGGTGCAGTTGAGCAACTGCTCGATGCGGTGCGTGCGCAAGCGCAGCTGGTCAACGTCGAACACCACGTTGATCGACACGCCGTGGTCTTCGAGGTGGCCGTGCACGCTGTCGGCGCACTGTCGGCAGGTGTCGAGCAGCGCTCGCAGGTACTGCGCCTCCTTGCGCAAGGCGGCCTCATCGACGAGCGGCGCCAGCGCCAGCTCGCGCAGGTGCTCGGCCACCCTGGCCAGTTGGCGAAACGGGCCTTCGGCCAGCAGCTCAGGGCTCATGCGCTGGCGCAGCTCGCTGGAAAATCCAGCGGCGCGCACCGCGCTGGCCAGGTACTCGATGGCGTCGAGCAGTGGCGTCAACCAGCGCCGGTCAGCCCCCTGTGCATCGGGCGCCAGCAGTGCCAGCAAGCGCGTCAGTGTGGCGGGGTCAAGCGCTTCCAGCCACAGCGCGTCGCTGTCATCGGGGAACAGCAGACCAAACAGGACCGACAGATCGGTGGTGGCCGACGTGCGCGGCAGCAACTTCAACTTCAGGCGCTGACCGAGCTCGCCGAAAAAGTTGGCGCGAGGCGAAAAGCCGAAGTCGGCAAACAGCGCTGCGCTGTCCATGTCGGCCCAGAACCGTGCCAGCACAGCCGCCACATGAACACGGTAGGTGGGGTTGCGATCCAGCACGTTGAGCAGGTGCTTCAGGCGCAGCAGCGGGCGTGGTGTGCTGCGTGGCGCGTCGTCGGGCGCCGGCTCAGCGCTGGCGGATTCGACGGTGCTGGCCAGGGGTGCGTGCCGCAACCACTCCAGCGCACGGATGACCCACAGGTTGCGGTCGGGCAGCGGTGCCTTCGGGTCGGCGGCGTGCGCGGCGGCGTTGAGCAGCGCCGTCAGGTCCCAGACCGCCGCAGGCGAGCGCACGGCAGACAAGGCGGTTTTGGTCAACGCAGGTGGGTGGCTTGGGGCAGGGGCCGGGCCATCCTCAATGCAGCGCCGACGCGAGCGTCAGGCCGAATTCAGGCACCGAGGCATCGAAGGGCTCGGCCTCTTCGGTCATGCACAGGAAGGTGCCGCGCATGGTGCCGTGCGGCGTGGCGATGCGCGTCCAGCTGGTGTACTCGAAATGCTCGCCCGGCTTGAGCAGCGGCTGCTGACCCACCACGGCCAGCCCGCGCACCTCGTCGCGGTGGTCGTCGGCGTTGGTGATGATCCAGTGCCGGGCGATCACCTGCGCGGTGATGTCCCCGGTGTTGCGGATCGTCACGGTGTAGGCAAACGCATACAGCGGCTGCTTGGGATCGGACTGCTCGGCCAGATGCCGCACGACAACGCTACAGGTGAATTCGGGATGGGCCATCGGCGCATTCTAGGCAGCGGCTGTGGCGGCCAGCGCCAGACGCCGCGCTGATAATGAGGCCATGGCCGTGGAGGGGCCCGCAACGTGATCGCCGACACCGAATTCGCCCGCCTCGCCGACCAAGGCTACAACCGCATCCCGCTGATCGCGCAGGCGTTTGCCGATCTGGAAACGCCGCTGTCGCTGTACCTGAAGCTGGCCTGCACCGATGACGCGGGCCGGCCGTCGGACACGCACCGGCGGCACAGCTTCCTGCTCGAATCGGTGGTGGGCGGCGAGCGCTTCGGGCGCTATTCCTTCATCGGCCTGCCTGCGCGCACGCTGCTGCGGGCGACCGGCTTTCACACCGAAGTGGTGACCGATGGCATCGTCGTGCAAACGCACGAGGGCAACCCGCTGGACTTCATTGCCGACTACCAACAGCGTTTCAAGGTGGCGCTGCAACCGGGCCTGCCGCGCTTTTGCGGTGGCCTGGCCGGCTACTTCGGCTACGACGCGGTGCGCGCCATCGAGCCGAGGCTGGCGCACACCGAACTGCCCGGCGGCCTCGGCACCCCCGACATCCTGCTGCTGCAATGCGAAGAGCTGGCGGTGATCGACAACCTGTCGGGGCGGCTGTCGCTGATCGTCTATGCCGACCCGGCGCAGCCCGATGCGCTGGCCACCGCAAAGCGCAGATTGAGCGCGCTGTTCGACAAGCTTCAGTGCAGCGTGTCGGCACCGGCTGTCGAACGCTGCGCGCCGAACGAGGTGCTGCGCGACTTCAAGAAGGACGACTACATCGCCGCGGTGCTGAAGGCCAAGGACTACATCGCGGCCGGCGACATGATGCAGGTGCAGGTCGGCCAGCGGCTGCGCAAGCCGTACAGCGCCAGCCCGCTGAGCCTGTACCGCGCGCTGCGCTCGCTGAACCCGTCGCCGTACATGTATTTCTACGACATGGGCGATTTCCAGATCGTCGGCGCGTCGCCCGAAATCCTGGTGCGCCGCGAGCACACCACCGTCGGCGACAAGGTGACGATCCGCCCGCTGGCCGGCACGCGCCCGCGCGGCACGACACCCGAGCACGACCTGGCCCTCGAAGCCGAACTCAGCGCCGACCCGAAGGAGCGCGCCGAGCATGTGATGCTGATCGACTTGGCGCGCAACGACATCGGCCGCATCGCGAAGACCGGCAGCGTGAAGGTGACCGAGGCGTTCACGGTGGAGCGCTATTCGCACGTGATGCACATCGTCAGCAATGTCGAAGGCCTGCTGAAAGACGGCATCACCAACCTCGATGTGCTGAAGGCCACCTTCCCCGCCGGCACGCTGACCGGCGCGCCGAAGGTGCGGGCGATGGAGATCATCGACGAGCTGGAGCCGGTCAAGCGCGGCATCTACGGCGGCGCCTGCGGCTACCTGAGCTTTGCCGGCGACATGGACGTGGCGATCGCGATCCGCACCGGCATCGTCAAGGACCAGATGCTCTACGTGCAGGCCGCTGCCGGCGTGGTCGCCGATTCGGTGCCCGAACTGGAGTGGCGCGAGACCGAAGCCAAGGCCCGCGCACTGATCCGGGCGGCGGAGCTGGTCGAAGAAGGGCTCTGATTCGGGTTTGCTTTGGCACATCCAACTTGCGCAATTCCGTGCGTGAGCGCTGCGATGGGCCACTGTGTTGCGTTCATGTCCTCCGGGCCGGTTCACCAGCCATTCGCTCGGCTCAAGTCGCGCCGGCCCTCCCCCTTTACTTCACTCCACACAGCGGCCCACCGCAGCGCTCCTGCAACCACCGAAGCAGTCAACGGTTTGAAGCCTTCGCATGCGACGATGTTGCCGGCTGCCGAGGGCATGGGGTGACCGGCGCAGCGAAGTGAAGGAGGAAGGCCGGATCGGTCTTACCGTTAGCGTTCGAGTGATGACCCGGCCTGGGGGACATGAGCGGAGTCGGTCACCCCATGCCCTCGACATCACTCGCCAGACGCTAAGTTTTGATCGCCACAGTCGCCGCCTGCGCCGCGCGCTCAGCCGCCGCCGCGCGCAGTGCCTTCAGCTTCTCGCGTGGATCTTCCTTCACCGTCACCTCGTGTAATTTCATCTCGGCGATGAAGCGGCTCGGCACGCCCTGGATCGTGTCGCGGCCTTTCTTGCGGCGGCGCAGGGTGCTGACCTGCAGCGTGCTGCGCGCACGGGTGATGCCGACGTACATCAGCCGGCGTTCTTCCTGCAGCCGCTCGGCGGTCATGTCCTCGTCGTCGGAGCGGAACGGCAGCAGGCCTTCGTTCACGCCGACCAGCGTCACATGCGACCACTCCAGGCCCTTGGCGGCGTGCAGCGTGCTCAGCGTGACGACGTTCTGGTCGTCACCGCGCTCGGCCAGGCTGATGATCACCGAGATGGTCTGCGCCACATCGAGCACGCTTTTCTTTTCTGTCTCCACCGTCATGCCGCCGTCGTTCTCGATCTCGCCACCGCAGCGCTTGGCGATCCAGTCGACGAAGTCGAGCACATTGCCCCAACGCGCGGCAGCGAGCTTCTCGCTGTCCTCGCCGTCCATCAGGTGCTGCTCGTAGCCGATGTCCTTCAGCCAGCCGGTCAGCAACGCTTTCGCATCCTCAGCACCCGTGGTGTGGCAGGCCCGGTATTCGAGGTCGTTCACATAGCGGCCGAACTCGTGCAGTGATCCGATCGCGCGGGCCGGCACCGCGGTGACCAGGGATTCGGCGAACAAGGCTTCGTACAGGCTGGTCTTCCAACGGCCAGCGAACTCGCCCAAGCTGGCCAGCGTCTGCGTGCCGATGCCGCGTTTCGGCGTGCTGACCGCGCGCAAGAAGGCCGGGTCATCGTCGTGGTTGACCAGCAGCCGCAGCCAGGCGCACAGGTCGCGGATCTCGGCGCGGTCGAAGAAGCTCTGGCCGCCCGACACCTTGTACGGCAGGTTGGCTTTGCGCAGCGCTTTCTCCAGCATCCGGGCCTGGTGGTTCGCGCGGTACAGGATCGCGAAATCGTTGAAGTCGATGCTGGACCCTCCTGCGCCGCGCAGCGCCTGGATGCGCGCGACTGCGCGCTCGGCCTCGTGCTCCTCGCCATCGCACTCGACCACGCGCACCGGCTCGCCATCGCCGAGGTCGCTCCACAGCTTCTTCTCGAACAGCTTCGGGTTGTTGGCGATCACGCCGTTGGCCGCGCGCAGGATGTGGCCGGTGGAGCGGTAGTTCTGCTCGAGCGCGATCACCTTCAGGCTCGGGTATTCCTGCGGCAGGCGCTTCAGGTTCTCGATAGTCGCGCCGCGCCAGCCATAGATGCTCTGATCGTCATCGCCCACCGCGGTGAAGAGGCCGCGGCGGCGCTCGTCGGGGTGATCCACCAGGCTTTTCAGCAGTTCGTACTGCACGGCGTTGGTGTCCTGCACCTCGTCGACCAGCAAATAGCGCAAGGTGTCCTGCCACTTCGCGCGCACCTCGTCGTCCTGCTGCAGCAGTTGGTGCGGCAGGCCGATCAGGTCGTCGAAGTCGACCGCCTGGTAGGCGGCGAGCTGCTCTTCATAGCGCTTCATCACACGCACGGCCACGCGCTCGTCGTCGTTGGCCGCAACCGCCTCGGCCTGGTCACTGTTCAGCCCCTGGTTCTTCCAGCCACTGATCCTCCATTGCCAGCGCCGCGCCAGCGCGTTGTCGGTGGACGCGCCCGCCTCCTTCAGCAGGCCGAGCACGTCGTCGCTGTCGAAGATGCTGAACTGTGGCTTCAAGCCCAGCCGCGCGCCGTCCTGGCGCAGGATGCGCATGCCCAGCGAATGGAAGGTGCTGACGACCAAGTGCTTGGCCGCACGCGGCCCGACCAGCTGCTTCGCCCGCTCGCGCATTTCCTGCGCCGCCTTGTTGGTGAAGGTTATCGCGGCAATCTGCCCCGGCGCATAGCCCGCGTCGAGCAGGCGCGCGATCTTGTGCACGATGACGCGCGTCTTGCCCGAGCCGGCGCCGGCCAGCACCAGGCAGGGGCCAGCCAGGTAATGCACCGCGTCGAGCTGCGCTGCGTTCAGGCCAGCCGGACTCGGCATCACGGCGCATCGCACAGGCAGTGCGTGACGGCGGCAAAGGGCTTGCGTTCGTCGACCAGATCGACCAGCCAGCCAAGGTCACGGCGCAGCGGGCCCATGACACGCTCGGGCAAAGCGACCGGCACCAGCCGCAGCTCGAAGTGAGACGCCAGGGCCTGCGCTGCCGCACCACCAACGGCTTCAAGCAGCCGCTCGAAGCGGCCGGGTTCGCGGTCGACGTAGACCACGCGGTAGCCTGGTGCTGGCGCTGGTGCTGGGGCAGCGACAGCGGAGGCCGCAGCGTCGGCAGCGGCGCCCGCGGCTGCACCCAGCTTCGCACGCCGTGCCGCCGAGCGGATCGCGTCGTCCAGCCCGCCCAGCGTGTCGACCAGCCCACGCTCCTTGGCCTGCACGCCGGTCCACACCCGGCCCTGCGCCACCGCGTCGATCGCCTCGGGCGTGGTTTGGCGGGCTTCGGCCACCTTGCCGATGAAGTCGGCATAGATGTGGTCGATGCTGGTTTGCAACATGCCGATGAAGCGGGGATCGGGCTCGCGCCGCGGGTCGCCCGCTGCGCCCAGCCAGGTGGTGGTCACGCCCTCGGCGTGCACACCCAGCTTGTCGATCGCGCGCGACGCGTTCGGCAGCAATGCGAATACGCCGATCGAGCCGGTGACGGTCGCCGCGTCGGCCATCACTTCGTCAGACGCGGTCGAGATCCAGTAGCCCCCGGACGCGGCCACGCTGCCCATCGACACCACCACCGGCTTGCCGGCAGCACGCGTGAGTTCGAGCTCGCGGCGCACGAGCTCGGAGCCGAACACGCTGCCACCGGGCGAGTTAACGCGCAACACCAGCGCGTGGATGGTGTCGTCCTCACGCGCCCTGCGCACCAGCGCCGCGGTCGACAAGCCACCAACCACACCGGCAGGTGCGACCCCATCGACGATCTCGCCTTCGGCGACGACAACGCCCACCGCAGGTTCGCGTGCCGTGGCAGTGGCCAGCGCACCGACCTCACCGCGCTGCGCGGGTGTGAGGTGCATCAGGTAGTCATCGAACGACACCTGGCGAAAACTCTTGATCTCGTCGTCGCGCGCGCCGCGCTCGATCATCAGCTCGCGCAGCTCGTCGCGGGTCTTCAAGGCATCGACCTGCTTCGCCTCCAGCGCCAGCCGGGCCGCATCGCCACCGACCGCCTTCAAGCGCTCGGGCAGCGCATCGATCAGCGCCTGGGTGCTGCCCGCGGGCAGTTGGCGCGCGGTCTCTACACCTTCGGTGTAGGTGGCCCACAGACCCTGCAACAGCACCCTGTCGGCCTCTGTCGCTGCGGGTGAGGGGCCGTTGGCGATGAACGGCTCGGCCGCACTCTTGTAGGTGCCGACCTTGACCAGGCTCACACCCACACCCAGCTTGTCGAGCGCATCGAGGTAATAGTTGCGCAGCCGCCCGTAGCCGTCGAGGTAGACCGCGCCCAGCGGGTGCATCAGCACCTCGCTGGCGTGCGCCGCGAGGTAGTACTGCTTCTGGTTGTAGCCCGACCCCCAGGCCACGATGGCCTTGCCGCTGGCCTTGAAGCGCGCCATTGCCGAGGTCACATCGCGCAGCGCCGCCAGTCCCGCACCCTGGAACTCGTCCATCGCCAGCACCACGCTGGTGATCTTCGGATCAACCGCCGCCGCGTCCAGCACCGCCAGCACGTCGCGCAAGCGGGTGCTGCGCACGGTGTTGCCCTGCAACTGCGCCAGCGCGTTGTCGCGCACGCCGCCCGGGTGCTCTTCGACCAAGGGGCCCTGCAGCTCGAGCACCAGCGCGGTGTCGTCGCGCAGCGTGGGCGCTTCGCGCTGCAGCAACGCGACGCCAATCAACACGATCAGCGCGAGGAACAGCAGGTTCAGCAGCGTGCGGCGAGTGGCATCAAGGAACCACCACAGGGCGCCGATGCCGCGTCGCAGCCAGGCAAAAGGGCGCAGGGACATGGAGACTCCACTTCAGGGACAGTGTCGTGACAAAGCGCCAGACTGTAAGCGCGACCGTGCCGACGTCATCGCCCACACCCACACCACCACCCCGGGTCATCGGGCGTCCGCCGGGCAGGCTTGCCCGACTGCCCATAGATTTTGACTACTGCACTGGTTTTATGAATTGAATTTGCAATGTCTTGATGCTTCGGTAGGCTCCCGGGACTGGCCACTCAGGCGCGCTACCGATTGAGCCAGCCCCAACAATTCAAGGAGATAACCATGTCAACCGACGCCAAGTGCCCGTTCGCGGGCCACTCGCAGACCCAGGCCACCGCTCGCAGCGGCCGCACCAACGCCGACTGGTGGCCCAACCAGCTGAACCTGAAGATCCTGCACCAGCATGGCGCCGCGTCTGACCCGATGGACCCAGGCTTCAACTATGCACAAGCGTTCAAGACCCTCGACCTCGATGCTGTGGTCCAAGACCTGCACGCACTGATGACCGATTCGCAGGACTGGTGGCCGGCCGACTGGGGCCACTACGGTGGTTTCTTCGTGCGCATGACCTGGCATGCTGCGGGCACCTACCGCATCGCTGACGGTCGCGGTGGCGCCGGCAGCGGCAGTCAACGCTTCGCACCGCTGAACAGCTGGCCCGACAACGGCAACCTGGACAAGGCACGTCGGCTGCTCTGGCCCATCAAGCAGAAGTACGGTAACAAGCTGTCGTGGGCTGACTTGCTGGTCTTGGCAGGCACCGTGGCCATGGACTCCATGGGCTTCAAGACCTACGGTTTTGCCGGTGGCCGCCCCGACATCTGGGAGCCCGAAGAAGACATCACCTGGGGCAATGAAACACAGTGGCTGGCCACCAGCGACAAGCCCAACAGCCGTTATTCCGGTGACCGCGAGCTCGCGAACCCGTTGGGCGCGGTGCAGATGGGCCTGATCTACGTCAACCCGCAAGGACCGGACGGCAACCCCGACCCTGTGGCCTCGGGCCGCGACGTGCGCGAGACCTTTGCGCGCATGGCCATGGACGACGAAGAAACCGTGGCCCTGGTCGCGGGCGGTCACACCTTCGGCAAGGCCCATGGCGCCGCGCCAGACTCCAACTGCGGCCCCGAGCCCGAGGGCGCCGGGATCGAAGAGCAAGGCTTCGGCTGGACCAACCGTTTTGGCAGCGGCAAGGGCGCGCACGCCATCACCAGTGGCATCGAAGGTGCCTGGAAACCCAACCCCACGACCTGGGACATGGGCTACTTCGACATGCTGTTCGGCTACGAGTGGGAGCTGAGCAAGAGCCCGGCCGGCGCCCACCAGTGGACGCCGAAAAACTGCAAGCCCGAGCACCTGATCCCCGACGCGCACGATGCGTCGAAGAAGGCGCCGCCGATGATGACCACGGCCGACCTGTCGCTGCGCTTCGACCCGGCCTACGAGAAGATCTCGCGCCGCTTCCATCAGGACCCTGCGGCCTTTGCCGAGGCCTTCGCGCGCGCCTGGTACAAGCTGACGCACCGTGACATGGGCCCGCGCGCCCGTTACCTCGGCAAGCTGGTGCCGAAAGACGTGCTGATCTGGCAGGACCCCGTTCCCGCCGTCGACCACGCGCTGGTCACCGAACAGGACGTCGCCGCGCTGAAGGCGCAGCTGCTCGCCTCGGGTCTGAGCATTTCGCAGCTGGTCACCACGGCCTGGGCGTCGGCTTCGTCGTTCCGCGGCAGCGACAAGCGGGGCGGCGCCAACGGCGCACGCATCCGCCTGGCGCCGCAAAAGGACTGGGCGGTCAACCAGCCCGCCGAGCTGGCAGCGGTGTTGGCCAAGCTGGAAGTGATCCAGACCGCGTTCAACAAAGCACAGGCTGGCGGCAAGAAGGTGTCATTGGCCGATCTGATCGTGCTGGGCGGCGCCGCGGGGGTCGAGGCTGCCGCGAAGAAGGCCGGCGTCGAGGTGATCGTGCCGTTCTCGCCAGGCCGCACCGACGCCTCACAGGCGCAGACCGATGCGCACTCGTTTGCACCGCTGGAGCCCCTGGCCGACGGTTTCCGCAACTACCTGCGCCCGGGACTCGAAGGCTCGGCTGCCGAGCTGCTGGTCGACAAGTCCCAGCTGCTCAAGTTGACGGCGCCCGAGATGACGGTGCTGATCGGGGGTCTGCGTGCGTTGAATGCCAACGTCGGCAAGACCGCCCACGGCGTCTTCACCAAGCGCCCGGAGACGCTGACCAACGACTTCTTCGTCAACCTGCTCGACATGAGCACGGCGTGGCAGAAGTCGGCCAGCGATGCAGGCGTGCTGGAAGGCCGCGATCGGGCCACCGGCCAGATCAAGTGGACGGGCACGGTCGTCGATCTGGTGTTCGGTTCCAACTCGCAGCTGCGGGCGCTGGCCGAGGTCTATGCCACGAGCGACGCGCAGGCGAAGTTCGTGCGGGACTTCGTGGCGGCGTGGGCCAAGGTGATGAACCTCGACCGTTACGACCTCGCCTGAGGCCAACGCCGCAGAGAGGGCAGTGCCGCTCTCTCTGCGGCGTGGACTGGATGTGCACGGGGCGGCAGCGATGCCGCCTGTTCCACCTGCCCCTTCTGACCGACCTGCGCGAGACAAGGCTCCATGAAACAGTACCTCTGTTTGGTGTGCGGCTTCATTTACGACGAAGCGCTGGGCATGCCCGATGACGGCATCCCCGCCGGCACGTTATGGGCCGATGTGCCTGCCAACTGGGCCTGCCCGGACTGCGGCGTGTCGAAGGCTGACTTCGAGATGGTCGCCCTCTGAGGCAACGCTGAACAAGCCACGGCGCCGCTGCGCTCGGGCGTGCAGCCCGCGGTCAGATCGCCAGCGGATCGACGTCGATGGCCCAGCGCAAGATGCGTTGATCGGCCACGCACGCACGCCGCCTCGCGTGCAGCGCAGGCAGCCAGTCGGCCAGAAATCGTTGCAAGCCCTGGCGTGACGTCGACTCGACCAGCATCTGCATCCGCTCGACATTGGCCACGCGGGCGATCGGCGTCGGCACCGGCGGGTACAGCGTCACGCCGACGCGCTCTGCATCGGCTTCAGCGGCATCGGCCACCGCCTGCAGGAAGCCACGCGCCGCGTCGGTGCTGCGGGCTTCTGCGCGCAGCAGCGCCAGGTGCGTATGCGGCGGCAGCCCGGCCATGCGGCGCTCGGCCAGCTGCGACTCGGCAAAGGCGTTGAAGTCGTGGCGGCACAGCGCGGCATACAGCGCGTGCTGCGGGTGCCAGGTCTGCACCCACATCTCGCTGGCCGCCGCCTGCGCCGCATCGCGGCCGGCGCGGCCTGCGGCCTGCATCAGCAGCGCGAACAGCCGCTCGGGCGCGCGGAAATCACTGCTGAACAGCGAGCTGTCGGGGTTGACCGCAGCCACCAGGGTGATGCGCCGAAAGTCGTGGCCCTTGGTGATCATCTGTGTGCCGACCAGCACATCGACCTCGCCGGCATGCACCGCGCCCAGCTGCGCCTCCAGAACGCCCTTGCCGCGCGTGCTGTCGGCATCGATGCGGGCAATGCGCACCGGGCGGCCGTCGGGCTGCGTCAGCAGCTCCGCGAGTTGTTCTTCGAGGCGCTCGGTGCCGCGGCCGATCGGCTGGATGTCGAGGTTGCCGCAATCGGGGCAGGCCCGCGGCACGCGCTCGGTGTACCCGCAATGGTGACAACGCAGTGTGCGGTCGAGCTTGTGGAACACCCGCCAGGCGCTGCAGTGCGGGCAGCCGCTCTTCCAGCCGCAGTCGCCGCAGTGCAGCACCGGTGCGTAGCCGCGGCGGTTCAGGAACACCAAGCTCTGTTCGCCACGGGCAATGCGCTGCTGCAGCGCGGCCACCAGCGGTGGCGAGAGCGCTGTACTGACACTGCCACCACCCTTCACCTTGGTCTGCGCATTCATGTCCACCAGCCGCACCGCTGGCAGCGCACCACCGCCGATGCGCGCCGACAGCGACAGCCGCAGGTAACGGCCTTCGTCGGCACGCTGCCAGCTTTCGAGTGACGGCGTGGCCGAGCCGAGCAACACCGTCGCCCCTTCTAGCTTGCCGCGGTAGACCGCCAGGTCGCGCGCCGAATAGCGGGCGCCTTCTTGCTGCT
This sequence comes from Rhizobacter sp., assembly GCA_021732645.1. Classification (GTDB taxonomy): domain Bacteria; phylum Pseudomonadota; class Gammaproteobacteria; order Burkholderiales; family Burkholderiaceae_C; genus PBB1. Next base: position 12,748 of record JAKFUQ010000198.1, read on the forward strand.
TGTACGACGGGTCATGTTCCTCGTCGACCACGATCAGCCCGAGCCGCGGCATCGATGCAAACACCGCCAGGCGCGTGCCCAGCACCAGATCAGCCAGCCCGAGGTGCGCCGCCAGCCAGCTGCGCAAGCGCTGCGCGGGCGTCAACCCGCTGTGCATCGCCACGATGTGGCGCCCGGCAAAGCGCTCGGCAAAGCGGGCTTCGAGCTGCGGCGTCAGGTTGATCTCGGGCACCAGCACCAGCACCTGTCGGCCCTGCGCCAGCGCCTCGGCCGCGGCACGCAGGTAGATCTCGGTCTTGCCGCTGCCGGTGACGCCGTGCAGCAGCACGGTCGGCGCGGCAGCTGATCTTTGCGCCTCGGCCAGTTCGGCCAGCACCCGGGTCTGCGCGGCGTCGAGTTCGGGCGGGGTCGCGGTCGGCGCAGAGGTCGTCTGCGGCACCGACAGCGCCTTGTGGAGCCGTCCGATGCGCTGGCGAACCTGCGTGTCGTCGAGTTTGCGCAACTCAGGCGGCAGCACCGACAGCGCGACCTCACCGATGCCGCGCTGGTAATAGGCCGCGGTGAAGTCGACCAGCCGGCACCAGGCCGCGCTGAGCGGCGGCAACGAAGTCAGTGCGTGCTGCAGCGGCTTCAGACCGAGGACCGGATCGACCACCGCCTCGCCAGCCTCCGCCTCGCCCGCCCACACCACGCCGGTGACCTCGCGGGCACCTAATGGCACGCGAACCAGCGTGCCGGGCGGCAACGGCGACTCCCCGAGGTAGGTCAACGGCACGCGCAGCGCGGTGTGCGCCGGGGCGTCCACCGCCACCTGGAGGCGGATGCTTTCAGGCACCGCTGTCAACCCCCGAGTTAAACGGGAAAGCTAGAGCTTTTCTCAGACAAGTCCGGTAAGTCACTGATTTGACTGGCCTTTTCAAGCTGTCCACCCAATGTGTGGATAACTTTGTGGGTAAGCCTCACAAAGCCATGCTAAATCCTTGATTCATCGGGCCTGGCCTTGATTTGCCCACTTTCAGGGCAGGGTTCCACTGTCAATGAAATCAACGACTTAGCGACGAATAAATAAATAGTGCTGCTGCATTGCAGCAGCAGCAAGGGCGCCCGGGACAGGCAGGAAAAATGGGGATAAGTCAATGCCTGAGCACTCACTCACCGGAAAATTCAAGCGGTGAAAGGCTCAGCGTCCGTCACACCCTGCCGCGTCGGCTCAGCCGCGCCCCGCAAGCGGCGTGACACCTCGTGCACCGCATCGACCAGCGCGGTCACGCTTTCCGGTGGCGTGTGCTGGCTGATGCCGTGGCCGAGGTTGAAGATGTGGCTGTCCACCGTGCCGTTGCTGTGCACGGGGCCGGGGGCGCCGAAGCTTTCCAGCGTCTTGGTCACCTCGGCGCGGATCTGCTCCGGGTTCGCGAACAGCACGTTCGGGTCAAGGTTGCCTTGCAGCGCCACTTGGCTGCCGACGCGCTCGCGCGCCGACTTCAGGTTGATGGTCCAATCCAGGCCCAGCACGTCGGGCTCCAAAGCGGCCATTTCTTCCAGCCACAGCCCGCCGCCCTTGGTGAAGACGATGTGCGGGATGCGCGCGCCGTCGTGGTGGTGCTTGAGTTGTTGCAGCACGCGCCGGGTGTAAGCAAGGCTGAATTCCTGGAACGCGCCGTCGGCCAGCACCCCGCCCCAGCTGTCGAACACCATCACCGCCTGCGCACCGGCCTCGATCTGCGTGTTCAGGTACAGCGCCACCGCATCGGCGTTGATCGCCAGGATGCGGTGCATCAGGTCGGGGCGGCTGTACATCATCGTCTTGACCAGGCGGTAGTCGTCCGAGCCCGCGCCTTCGACCATGTAGCAGGCCAATGTCCACGGGCTGCCCGAGAAGCCGATCAGCGGCACCCGTCCATTCAAGGCCTTGCGGATCGAGGTGACTGCGTCGAAGACGTAGCGCAGCTTGTCCATGTCGGGCACGGCCAGTTGTGCAACCGCGGCTTCGTCGCGCACCGCACGCGCGAACTTCGGGCCTTCGCCCATCGCGAAGCTCAGGCCCAGGCCCATCGCATCGGGCACGGTCAGGATGTCACTGAACAGGATGGCGGCGTCGAGCGCATAGCGTTCCAGCGGTTGCAGCGTCACCTCGGTGGCGTAGGCTGTGTTGGTGGCCAGGCCCATGAAGCTGCCGGCCTGCGCCCGCGTCGCGCGGTACTCGGGCAGGTAGCGACCGGCCTGGCGCATCAGCCAGACGGGTGTGTGGTCGGTCGGTTGGCGCAGACAGGCGCGCAGGAAGCTGTCGTTTTGGAGGGGTGCGTACATGCTGGAATTATCACGCCCATAATTTCAGTTCCCCGGCGTTTGTGCCCCGGGAAAACGCCGGACCCACAGGAGCTGACCATGCGCGCTGACACCATCCTTGCGACCATCGGCAACACGCCACACATTCGCATCCAGCGGCTGTTCGGTGCGGGCGCACAGGTGTACATCAAGAGCGAGCGCAGCAACCCCGGTGGCTCGATCAAGGACCGCATCGCGCTGGCCATGGTCGAAGCGGCCGAAGCCTCAGGCGCACTGGTGCCGGGCGCGACCATCATCGAGCCGACCTCCGGCAACACCGGCGTCGGCCTCGCGATGGTGGCGGCGGTGAAGGGCTACAAGCTGGTGCTGGTGATGCCCGAGAGCATGAGCATCGAGCGGCGGCGGCTGATGCTGGCCTACGGCGCCACCTTCGAGCTGACGCCGCGCGAGAAAGGCATGAGCGGTGCCATCGCCCGCGCGACCGAGCTGGTTGCGGCGACGCCGAAAGCTTGGATGCCGCAGCAGTTCGAGAACGCAGCCAACATCGACGTGCATGTGCGCACCACGGCCATCGAGATCGCCCGCGACTTTCCCGAAGGCATCGCCGCGCTCATCACGGGCGTTGGCACCGGCGGCCACATCACGGGCTGCGCGCAGGTGCTGAAAGCAAAGTGGCCACGGCTGTTGGTGTACGCCGTCGAGCCGGCGGCCAGCCCGGTGATCAGCGGCGGCAAGCCGGGGCCGCACCCGATCCAGGGCATTGGCGCCGGCTTCATCCCGAAGAACCTGCACACCGACCTGCTCGACGGCGTGATCCAGGTCGATGCCGAAGCCGCCCGCGAGATGGCGCGGCGTGCGGCACGCGAAGAAGGCATGCTGGTGGGGGTGTCGTCAGGCGCCACGCTGGCGGCGATCGCGCAGAAGCTGCCCGATCTGGCGCCCGGCGCCACCGTGCTCGGCTTCAACTACGACACCGGCGAGCGCTACCTGTCGATCGAGGGTTTCCTTCCCACCGAATGACAGCCGCCCGGCGCTACAGGCGTGGCGGGTCTGGCCGATAACCGGCTACAAACCCTCACTGCCGAAAGCCCGCGCCATGACCCCAGACAAATTTCGCCTCGTCACCCGCAGCGATTTCGACGGCCTCGTGTGCGCTGTGCTGCTGAACAGCCTGAAGCTGATCGGTGACATCAAGTTCGTCCACCCAAAGGACATGCAGGACGGCAAGATCGAGATCGGGCCGCGCGACATCACGACCAACCTGCCCTATGTGCCGGGCGCGCACCTGGCGTTCGACCACCACCTGTCGGAGACGCTGCGCAACACCGGCGAGCGACCGAACCACATCATCGACGCCAAGGCCCCGTCGGCGGCGCGCGTGGTGTTCGACCACTACGGCGGCGCCAAGGTGTTTCCGAACATTTCGCCGGACATGATGGCCGCGGTCGACCAGGCCGACTCGGCTCAATACTCGCGCGACGACATCCTGAACCCGAAGGACTGGGTGCTGCTGAACTACCTGATGGACGCGCGCACCGGCCTCGGCCGCTTCCGCGAGTTCCGCATCAGCAACTACGCGCTGATGATGGATCTGATCAGCTACTGCAGCGACCACGGCATCAAGGACATCCTCGGCCTGCCCGACGTGAAGGAGCGGGTCGAGATCTACTTCGACCACGCTGATCGCGCCCGCGAGCAGATCACGCGTTGCAGCACGGTGCACGGCAAGCTGGTGGTGCTGGACCTGCGCCATGAAGAGACCATCTGGGCCACCAACCGCTTCATGATCTACGCGCTGTTCCCGCAGACCAGCATCTCGATCCACGCGATGTGGGGCGTGCAGAAGCAGAACACCGTGTTCGCCACCGGCAAGTCCATCCTCGACCGCAGCAGCCGCACCAATGTCGGCGAGCTGATGCTGGCTTATGGCGGCGGCGGCCACCAGGCGGCGGGCACCTGCCAGGTCGACAACGACCGCGCTGCTGCGGTGCTGAACGAGCTGATCGCCCGCATCAACGCCGACGGCTGACCCCGAGCGGCGCCGTCCGACAACCGGGCGGGCGTTCGCAGCGGTGACCGCTGCCACGCAGGGGCGGTAGCATGGGAAATTCATCTCCGAGGAGTTCCCATGCTGCGCAGACTGAGTCTGGCCGTTTTGGCCCTGACCGCAACGCTCGCCTTGAGCGGCTGCGGCTACAACCAATTCCAGAGGCTCGACGAAGAGGTCAAGGCCAGCTGGGCCGAGGTGGTGAACCAGTACCAGCGGCGCGCCGACCTGATTCCCAACATCGTCGCCACCGTCAAGGGCGAAGCCGCTTTTGAGCAGGACACGCTGACCAAGGTCATCGAAGCCCGCTCGAGGGCGACCAGCATCCAGGCCACACCGGAACTCATCAACGACCCGGCCGCGTTCCAGAAATTCCAGGCTGCGCAGGGCGAGTTGACCAGCGCGCTCAGCCGCTTGATGGTGGTCGCCGAGCAGTATCCCAACCTCAAGGCCAACCAGGGCTTCCAGGATTTGCGGGTGCAGTTCGAAGGCACCGAAAACCGGGTGACGGTGGCGCGCAACCGCTACATCAAGACGGTGGCCGACTACAACGTGCTGGCGCGCAGCTTCCCGAACAACCTCACCGCGATGGTCTTCGGCTACGCCGTCAAGCCCAGCTTCACGGTGGAGAACGAAGCGGAAATCTCGAAGCCACCGGCGGTGAATTTCGACAAGCCCGCGGCCCAGTAAGTGAGGGTTGCCAGCGCTGGCACCCGCGCTGTGCCCCGGCTCGCCTGGGCCCTGTGGTGGTTGCTCGCGCTGTGGTGGGTCGGTGCCACCGCGCACGCACGGGACGTGCTGCCGGTGCCGCCGCTCAGCGCGCAGGTGATCGACCAGACGGCCACGCTCGACGAGGCGCAGCGCGCGGCCTTGATCGCCAAGCTGGCCGCCATCGAGCAACAAGGCGGCAGCCAGATCGTCGTGCTGATGGTGGAGAGCACGCTGCCGGAGGACATTGCTGCCTACAGCCAGCGCGTCGGCGACAGCTGGAAAATCGGCCGCCGCGACATCGGCGACGGGCTGCTGATCGTGGTGGCCAAGGGCGACCGCCGGGTGCGCATCGCGGTCGCCAAGGCGCTGGAAGGTGCCATCCCCGACCTGGCGGCCAAGCGCATCATCGACGCGCAGATCACGCCCGCCTTTCGCGTCGGCGACTACGCCGGGGGCTTGAGCAGCGCGGTCGATCAGCTCGCCGTGCGCATCCGGGGTGAGGCGCTGCCCGCGCCGGTGCAGCCCAGCCCGCGTGGCGGCGACGGCGGCAGCCCGGACCCGCAGTCGCTGGCGGCCTTTTTCTTCATCGCCATCCCCTTCGCCGCGGCCCTGCTGACGCGCTGGCTCGGCCGCAAGCTCGGCGCGCTGGCCACCGGCGGCCTGGCCGCAGGCCTGGGCTGGTGGCTTACCGCGAGCCTGCTGCTGGCGGGCGCGATCGGGGTGGTGGCAACGGTGCTGGCCGGCGTCTTCGGTCTTGCCAATGCGGTGCGCCGTGGCGCTGGCGGCGGCGGCGGCCCGCCCATCATCTGGGGT
>JAKFUQ010000226.1 GCA_021732645.1 Rhizobacter sp.
GCATGCCGGCGCGGGTGGTGGCGCCGACCAGCGTGAAGGGCTGCAGATCGAGCTTGATCGAACGGGCGGCCGGGCCCTCGCCGATCATGATGTCGATCTGGTAGTCCTCCAGCGCGGGGTACAGAATTTCCTCGACGACGGGGCTCAGCCGGTGGATCTCGTCGATGAACAGCACATCGTTGCGTTCGAGGTTGGTCAGGATCGCGGCCAGATCCTTGGGCTTTTCGAGTACGGGGCCGGAGGTCTGGCGCAGGTTCACCCCGAGCTCGTTGGCGATGATGTGGCTGAGCGTGGTCTTGCCCAGGCCCGGCGGGCCGAACAGCAGCACGTGGTCCATCGCTTCGCTGCGCATCTTGGCCGCGCCGATGAAGATGGCCAGCTGCTCGCGCGCTTTCACCTGCCCCACATACTCGGCCAGGCCCTTGGGCCGCAGCGCGCGCTCGATCGCCTCTTCGTTCGGCGAGGCGCTGGCCGCGCTGACCACGCGACGCGGCTCGAAATCGTCGGTCTGGATGCTCATGCCGCATTATCGACACCGGTTCGGGCGGGCCGGGCGAGGGCATCGCCTACACTCGCGCCGTGAATTTTTTCAGGCACCGTCTCCGCTGGCTGTTGCACATCGCGTTGCTCGCGATGGTCGGCTTGGCCTTGGCGCCGACGCTGTCGCGGGTGATGCTGCCGTCCACCGGCAGCGGGCCGTGGTCGGAAATCTGCTCGACAGCGGGTTCCCGCTGGCTGGTGCAGGCCACGGCGTCTTCCGCCACAACCGAACCGGTGGCGCCCAGCCCCTCCCGTTCGGCGCACATGGAGCACTGCCCGCTGTGCTCGCACCTCACCCCGGTCCTGGGCCTGCCACCGTCGCAGCCCGCTCTTGTGCCCTTGGCCGAGGGAGCGGATCACCTGCCGGCGCTGTACAGCCAGGCGCCGCGTCCTCTGTACGCCTGGGCGCCCGTCCAGGCGCGCGCACCCCCCGTCCTCTGAACGCCGTGATCGACCGCGTCTGGTAGCCGAAGCGTCGGCACCGCACGCGGCCCTGGCTGCTCGACCTGCGCGTCGATCGGCCGTGTTTCGACACCCCGTTTCAGGAGGTCGCCTTGCGACATGCCGCTCATTTGTTTTTGCTCGCCTGCGCAGGCATCGGCTCAGCCGTTGCCGCCGACGAGCCCCGTGTGGAACCCCACGCCGACGCCAACCAGGCACGCACCCTCGAACGCGTCACCGTCACCGCCGGTCGCCCCTCGACCTTGCCGCTCGAGATTCCCACCACCACCGAAGGCATCACCGGTGCGCAGATCGAGCGCAGCATCAACGCCACCGATGCGTCGGATGCGCTGAAGTACTTTCCGAGCCTGGTCGTGCGCAAGCGCAACATCGGCGACTACGACCACGCGGTGCTGGCCTCGCGCGCGTCCGGCACCGGCAACAGTGCGCGCTCGTTGGTCTATGCCGACGGCATCCTGCTGTCGAACCTGCTCGGCAACGGGGCCGAGTTCACGCCGCGCTGGGGGCTGGTGTCGCCCGACGAGATCGAGCGCGTCGATGTGCTGTATGGCCCGTTCTCGGCCGCGTACCCAGGCAACTCGGCCGGGGCGATCGTCGACTACGTGACCCGCATGCCCACGCGGTTCGAGGCGCATGTGAAGCTGCAGGCGTTCACGCAGAAGTACAAGCAGTTCGGCACCAGCGAGCGCTACAGCGGCCACCAGGAAAGCGGCTCGATCGGCAGCCGCAGTGGCGCCTTCTCGTGGTGGCTGCACCTCAATCACCTCGACAACGACAGCCAGCCGCTGGTGTTCGCGCGGGTCAACCGTTCGACCACGCCCAGCGCGCTTGGCACGCCAGTGACCGGCGCACACGGTGGCCGCAACCAACTGGGAGCCGAGGTGCTCAACGTGGGCAGCAGCGCCCAAACCGACACGCGGCAGGAAAACGCCAAGATCAAGCTCGCCTACGACCTGACGCCCACCCTGCGTGCCAGCTACACGCTGGGCCATTGGTACAACCAGGCGCAGCGCTCGGCCGATACCTACTTGCGCGATGCCAGTGGCGCCCCGGTCTACAGCGGCAATGTCAACATCGACGGCAGCGCCTACACCGTGCCCGCACTGGCACCGACCCGCACCCAACTGGTACACCATGCGCACGGGCTGACGCTGAAAAGCAGCACCCGTGAGGCCTGGGATTGGGAGGCGACCGCGAGCCTGTACGACTACCACCGCGACCGTGTGCGCTCACCCGGCGCGGCGAATGTTTTGCCGGGTTCGCTCAACGGCGGCGCGGGCCGCATCGTCGACCAAAGCGGCACCGGCTGGAACACGCTGGCGGCGAAGGGCCTCTGGCGGCCCAGCGGAATCGACGGCGAGCACATTGTCGAATTCGGCGTGCAGCGCGATGCCTTCAAGCTGCGCCGCCGCGAAGCCAGCACCACCGATTGGATCCGTGGCCCGGCCGGTGCGCTGACCGCTGCGTTTGGCGGCGAGACGACCTTGGCCAGCCTGTGGGCGCAAGACGCCTGGCGCTTCGCCCCACAGTGGCGCGCTGTGCTCGGTGGCCGCTATGAAAAATGGAAAGCCCACCACGGGCAGCGCACCGTCGGTGCGGTGGCGACCAACTACGGCAGCCGAGACGAGTCGACCTTTTCGCCCAAGGCGGCGCTGGCGTTCGATGTCAGCGACGACTGGACGCTGAAGGCCTCGATCGGCCGTGCCGTGCGCAACCCGACGGTGAGCGAGTTGTTCCAGGGTGGCATCAACACCACCACCGGTTTGCCGACGCTCAATGATCCGAACCTGCGCCCCGAAAAATCGGTGACCACCGAGCTGACTGCCGAGCGGGCACTGCCGCACGGCCTGGTGCGCGCCACGGTGTTCCTCGAACGCAGCAAGGACGCGCTGTATTCGCAGACCACACCCAGCGGCAACCAGGTGCTCAACGTCGGACGCATCGACACCCAGGGGGTGGAGCTGGCGTTTTCGGCGGACCGCGTGCTGCTGGTCGGGCTCGATTTGAGTGGCAGCGTGACCTATGCCGACTCGGAGATCAAGGAGAACGATGGTTTCCCCGACACCGTAGGCAAACGCCAGCCGCGCGTGCCGGACTGGCGTGCCACGCTGTTGGCCAACTACCGTGTCAACGACCGCTGGCAGGGCAGCCTCGGTGTGCGCTACAGCGGTCGGCAGTTCGGCCAGTTGAACAACGGCGACATCCATGGCCACACCTACCAGGGCTTCTCCGACTACTTCGTGGCCGACGTCAGAGTGCAGTACCGCTTCGACCGGCAATGGCAGGCGAGCCTGGGCATCGACAATCTGAACAACGACAAATACTGGGCGTTCCACCCCTATCCCCAGCGTACCGTGCATGCTGAACTGCGCTTCGATTACTGAGCCCTGCCCCAAACATCGCACTCACTTTGAAAGTCCCTATGAACCGACTCAACACGCAGCGTCTGATCGCCGCTTTCGCGCTCAGCGCCGCCACGCTCACCGCCAGCGCCCACAGCTACAAGCTCGGCGACATCGACATCGGCCACCCCTACACCCGACCGACCCGTGAAGGCCAGCAAGTCGGCGGCGGCTATCTGAAGCTCGCCAACAAAGGCGTGGCCGATCGCCTGGTGTCGGCGGCGTCACCCGCTGCTGCGTCGGTGGAGATCCACTCGATGTCGATGGAGGGCGACGTGATGAAGATGCGCCAGGTCGATGCGATCGATCTGCCGACCGGTGCCACGGTGCTGCTGCAACCCGGTGGCTACCACCTGATGCTGATGGGCCTGAAGGCGCCGCTCAAGGCGGGCGACAAGATCCCGCTGACGCTGAAATTCGAGCGCGCCGGTGAGGTGGTGGTGACGGTCAACGTCGAACTGCCGAAGCCTGCGACCGGCGCCGACAGCACGGCGGTGCCGCACAAGCACTGAAGCCGCCGCCGATCTCAGGCCAGTGACTTCAGCGCCAGCTTGATGCCGTCGCTGACGCTGGCGTCTGCAGGCAGGGTTTTCAGCGCGGCAGCGGCTTCGCGGTCGCTGTAGCCCAGCGCAATCAGCGCTTGCAGGATGTCAGCCTGACTGTCATTGGCGGCGGAAGCTGGCGCTGAGATGGCATCGGCGAGCTTGCCCTTGAGCTCCAGCAGCAGCCGTTCGGCGGTTTTCTTGCCGATGCCCGGCACCTTGACCAGCCGGCCGGTTTCTTGTCGTGCCACCGCCTGCGCCAGTTCGCTCACGCTCAAGCCCGACAGCAGCGACAGCGCCATGCGCGGGCCGACACCGGTGATCTTGATGAGCAGGCGAAAGGTTTGCCGCTCGTCGTGCGTGAGAAAGCCGAACAGGATCTGCGCGTCTTCGCGAACGATGAAATGCGTCAGCAGCGTGACGCGTTCGCCGAGCGCCGGCAGGTTGTAGTAGCTGCTCATCGGCACGTCGACTTCGTAGCCGACGCCGTTCACATCAATCAGCAGCTGTGGCGGTGATTTGTCTGCGAGGGTGCCTGTGAGTCGTCCGATCATCGGCCGATTATCCGGTCGCTGTCGGCCGATCGCCGTTGGCGAGCGGGCTCAGCTGTCGAACAGCCCCAGCCGCTGCGCTTCCAGCGCCGCCTCGGCGCGTGAACTCACGTTGAGCTTGCGGTAGATCTGCTTCACGTAGTCGGCAATGGTGTGGCGCGACAAGCCCAGCTGAACGCCGATCTCGGGCAGCGTGTAGCCCTTGGCCACGCGCAGCAGCACCTCGTTCTCGCGGTCGGTCAGCTGCACATGCGGCATCGAGTGCGCACGCTGCGGTGCCTTCACCTTGGCCTGCGCGGCGAAGTGGGCAATGACGCGCCGCGCGATGGACGGTGACAGCGGCGGCTCGCCGCCACGCATGCGCTTGAGCTGCTCGGCGATCAGCTCCCGCGCCTGCTCTTTCAGCAGGTAGCCGAAAGCACCGGCCTGCAGCGCAGGAAACAGGTGATCGTCGTCGTCGTGGATGGTCACCACCACCGACTGGCAATCCGGTTGCGAATCGCGCAATGCGCCGACCACGCTGACGCCAGAGCCGTCGGGCAGCCCGAGGTCGATCAGGGCCAGGTCGAACTTGATGGCGGTGACCAGCTCCAGCGCATCGTGCACGCGCGCAGCCTCCTGGATGTGCGATTGCGGGAACACTTGCAGGATCAGCACCTTCAACCAGGCACGGATCTCGGGCAGGTCTTCGAGCAGCAGGATGTTGTTCATGGGGTCTCCGAAGAGCGCTTTATCGCTGATAACGACGCCGTCCTGAGTGAATCGGTGCTGCCGACGGCTGATTTACAGCGGAATCGTGAGTCTGATCACGGTGCCATAGCCCGGCCCCGACTCGACCAGGCACTGCCCCGCCAGCTGCTTGGCGCGGTGCTTCATGCTCGACATGCCGTGGCCGCGGTCGAGCTTGCCGTCGAGTTCCATCGGGATGCCGTTGCCGTTGTCTTGCACCAGCAAGCCGAAGTGCACCGCATCGACCGAGGCGCGTACTTTGCAATGCGAGGCACGGCTGTGCTTGATGATGTTGCTCACCGCTTCGCGCAAGATGCGCGTGGTCTGCACGAACACCCGCGCCGTGAGCTGCTGGTGCAGCTCGTCGGGCGGGTTGCGCCAGTCGGCCTCGATGTTGGCCTGGCCCAGGCGCGAGACCACTTCGGCCCGCCAGTCGGCCAGCGCGTCGGCCAGTTGCACGGGCTTGCCGGTGAGGCCGCGCACCGACAGCCGCATTTCTTCCAGCGCTTCGCGCGCCAGCGTGGAGATGCGCTCGCTCTCACTGGTGTGCACGATGGTCAGCAGCTTGGCGCCGAGGTCGTCGTGCAGGTCGGCGGCGATGCGCTTGCGCTCTTTCTCGGTGACCTGCTCAACGCGCAGTGCCGACATCTGCGCGAAACTGTGTTCGATCTCGGCGGTGGCGTCGCGCACGCGGTTCTCCAGCTGCGCGCGGTTGATCTCGTCGGCCTGCAGCGCCCGCCCGAACACCTGCAGCAGGCGCGAGCCGATGCCCAGCAGCAGCACGGGCAACGCGACATTGCGCGCTGGCATGGTGTGCAGTGGCAGCCACCCATACTGTGTTGCCAACTCCAACAGCACCACCACACCCATGCTGCCAGAGGTCAGCGCCATCGGCCAGAAATCGATGCGGCGGTTTTTCCAGAGCAAGATCAGATGGCAGGCAATGGCGGCAATCAGCTCAGCCGCCATCAACGCGAACCAGGCATTGGCGACCATGAAGAAATCGTCGGCAGGAGCGAGCAGCAGGCTTGCGGGCATCAGCAGGCACTGCAGCAACAGGCCGCCGGCCACGCGCCGACATTGCAGCCCGGCATAGCTCAGGAAGAACTGCACCGCCACGCCAACGACCGGCGCGAAGGCGCTGCACACCAGCAGCTCGAACCCCCGCGTGTCGAGCGGCCAGTGCGGCCACCACACGCGCAGTGACAGCAGGGCCCAGCCGATCAGCAAGGCGCCGAAGTACTTGAGATGGCGTTCCTTGCGGTTGATCCAGCTCAACACCAGCAAGAAGCCACCCAGCGCGATCAGCGTGATGCTCGCGATCTGCACGGTGACGATGACCCAGAGTTCGCGCCGTTCGTACAGCGCGGCCACCTCGGCCTGGGGCCCAAGGCGCAGCACCGACAAACCGCCCGCGCGGCCACGCACCGCCACATGCTTGAGCGCCGTGCCTGTCACCTGGATGTCCAGCACGTTGTCCCCCGGTTCGAGCAGCGCGGCCGGCAGGCTCACCAGCTGCGGGCGGTAGCAGTTGCGGGTGACGGGTTCGCTCATGCGGCCACCGCTGTAGATGCGGTGCCCGTTCAGGTGCACGTCGAGGTTGCTGCAAGCGCGCTCGATGTACAGCGCCAGCAGGTCGTCGTCGCTCACGCCGGTGGGCTTGTCGAAGTGCGCTCGGTACCAGACGCTGCCGCTGTGACCCGGGCGCGACTGTGACCACTCATCGGGCAAGGACGTTGATGCCACGGCAGCGTCGGCAGGGAAGGCGGTGGCTTCGCTCTGCACGGACTGCACCGACGAAATTGTCAACACTGCGGCCTGGCATGCACCCACAGCAAGCCACAACCACAGGGCCAGCAGGTGCAGCACGACACGGGTACGCATGGGCGGCGATTGTGCCGGAGGCATGCCCCGACCCAGGGCTTGCCCAGGCGCTGGGAATGGCTTCGGTCACGGCGCTGGCGCCACAATACCGACTCCGTCAGACGCATAGGCCCCAGTTGATCCTCAGACACGCGTTCTTCCCGCTGGACAACACCCGCCTGGCCCATTTGTGCGGCCCGCTGGACGCGCACCTGCGCGACATCGAGTCGGCGTTCAACGTGACGATCCTCCGACGCAACGAATCGTTCAGCGTCGAAGGTGGCAAGGCGCAGGCCGAACGTGCGGTCGGACTGTTGCAGTCGCTGTACGACCGCGCCCGCCTGCCACTGGCGACCGACGCCTTCCAGCTGTCGCTGGTGGAAGCCGCTGCTGACACTGCAGGGCGTGCGATCCCGCTGACGCGGCGCCCCGCGGGCGACGCCACGGATGAGACCGAGCCACTGGCCGCGCCGGGGCAGCCTGCCCTGGTGCTGCGCACCCGGCGTGCCGACCTGACCGGGCGCACGCCCAACCAGCAGGTGTACCTGAGCAACATCCAGTCGCACGACATCACCTTCGGCATCGGGCCTGCGGGCACTGGCAAGACCTTTCTGGCGGTGGCCTGCGCGATCGATGCGCTGGAGCGCAGCAGCGTGCAGCGCATCGTGCTGACGCGTCCGGCGGTCGAGGCGGGTGAGCGCCTGGGCTTCCTGCCCGGCGATCTGGCGCAGAAGGTCGATCCGTACCTGCGCCCGCTTTACGACGCGCTGTACGACCTGATGGGCGCCGACAAGGTCACCCGCGCGTTTGAGAAGGCGACCATCGAGATCGCGCCGCTGGCCTTCATGCGCGGGCGCACGCTGAACAACGCCTTCGTGATCCTCGACGAGGCGCAGAACACCACGCCCGAGCAGATGAAGATGTTCCTGACGCGCATCGGCTTCGGCAGCAAGTGCGTGATCACTGGCGACGTGAGCCAGATCGACCTGCCGCGCGGCCAGATGAGCGGGCTGATCGACGCCGAGCGGGTGCTGCGGCGGGTGCGCGGCATCGCCACGACGCGCTTCAACTCTGGCGATGTGGTGCGCCACCCGCTGGTTGCACGCATCGTCGACGCCTACGACGCGTCGCGCTCCGACACGGTTTGATGGCCCGGCCTGCGCTGTCGCTGTCCTTGCAGTTCGCGCGTGACGACACCCCCCGCGCGCACCGGTTGCTGTTGCCGCGCCACCGGGTTTCGCGCTGGGTTCGTGCCGCGCTGGAAGTGCCGGGCGAGATCACCGTGCGCATCGTCGGCACAGCCGAAGCGCTCGCGCTGAACCGCGACTTTCGCGGCCAGGATCACGCCACCAACGTGCTGACCTTCGACTACAGCGCTGCGCCCACGGTGCACGCTGATCTGGTGCTGTGCGCCGATGTGATCGAGGCTGAGGCGCGGGCGCAATCGCGCACGCTCGAAGCCCACTACGCGCATCTGTTGATCCACGGCACGCTGCACGCCCAAGGCCATGACCATCAGCGCGACGCGGACGCGCAGCGGATGGAAGCCCGAGAAAGCGAGCTGATGCGGTGGCTGGGGTTTGCCGATCCGTATTGGGCTTGACGCCCGACCGGGCCTAGTCGGCGCGTCGGCTCAGCGCGACGCACTCAGGTAGCGCTTGCGCCAGAAGTACACACTCATGCCGATGCCGACCACCAGCATCGCGAAGAAGATGATCCAGAAGCCGGTGCGGCTGTGGATCAGCGGCAGGCCCTCGAAATTCATGCCGAAGAAACCGGTCACCAGGTTCAGCGGCATGAAGATCGCCGTCAGCACGGTCAGCGTGCGCATGATGGCGTTGGTGCGGTTACTCTGCGCCGAGAAATGCATCTGTACCGCCGTCTCGGCCGACGATTCGAGCCGACGCACATGGCCGAGTACCCGCTCGATGTGTTCCAGCACGTCACGCGAGCGCACGCGCAGCAGTTCGCGCTCACGCCGCGCGGCGCTGTCGGTCTCGACCGGCCACTCGTCGAGGGCGTCGATCCATTCAACAATGGCGCTGCGCTGGTCCTCGCAGGTGTCTTCCAGCAGGCGCAGCGAGTTGCGGGACTCGAGCAGCATCTGCCAGTTGTCGAAGCGGCTGCGCGGGTTGAACAGCTCTTGCTGCAAGTAGCCCAACTGCCGGGTCAGCAGCCGCCGCAGTTCGAGGTAGCTGTCGACCATGTGGTTGACCATGCGCACCATCAGGTCGGCCGCACTGGTGGGCAAGCGCGCTGCGCTGCGCGCATCGGGCGAGCGCACCTCGCTGCTGGTCGGCAAGGCCTGTTGTTGCAGGCGGTTGGCGAAGAACTCACGCACCTGACACTCCGCCGGGTGCACGGTCAGCAGCACCCGGTCAAACAGCGCAAAACCGACCGGGCTGGTGTCGATCGCCTCCAGCGCAGCACGTGCCGTCGCGAGCGTGCCGTTGTTGTCGTCGAGGAACATCGGCGCGGTGCCAACGCCGGCCGCCAGCCGCCGGAACACCAGCGTGTCGTACCACGAGGTGTCGTCGAAGTGCGAGGGCAGCTGGTTGTTCAGCAGATCGGCGATGTGCAGGTCGACCAGCTGTCCGCCGGTCCAGCGCTGCAGCGCGGCTTGCAGCGTCCCGGCCTGCACCTCGAATTCACGGCGCGCACTGCCGACCCACAAGTAGCCCGTGGCCGGCAGCGACTCGGGCAGGTCGTCGAGCTCGCTGAACTGATCGCCGTTGATGTGGAAGACGCGCATCGCGGTTCCAGCGTTGCCTTGTACCTGGCCGGTCAGGCCGACTGCATCAGCCGCGCCGCATCGAGCGCGAAGTAGGTCAACACGCCGTCGGCACCGGCGCGCTTGAAGGCGAGCAGGCTTTCCATCATCACCGCATCGTGGTCCAGCCAGCCATTGGCCGCGGCCGCCTTCAGCATCGCGTACTCGCCGCTGACCTGGTAGACGAAGGTTGGCACGCGGAACTCGTCTTTCACGCGCCGCACGATGTCGAGGTAGGGCATGCCGGGCTTGACCATCACCATGTCGGCGCCTTCGGCGATGTCGAGCGCCACTTCGCGCAAGGCCTCGTCGCTGTTGCCCGGGTCCATCTGGTAGACCTTCTTGTTGCTCTTGCCCAGGTTGCCGGCCGAGCCCACCGCGTCGCGGAACGGGCCGTAGAAGGCGCTCGCGTACTTGGCGCTGTAGGCCATGATCTTCGTGTGAATGTGGCCTTGCGCCTCAAGGGACTGACGGATCACACCGATGCGGCCGTCCATCATGTCGCTGGGGGCCACGATGTCGACACCGGCTGCGGCGTGCACCAGCGCTTGCTTGCGCAGCACCTCGACCGTGGAATCGTTGACGATGTAGCCGCTGGCGTCGAGCAGGCCGTCCTGGCCGTGGCTGGTGTAGGGGTCGAGCGCCACATCGGTCAGCACGCCCAGTTCCGGAAAACGGCGCTTCAACTCGCGCACCACGGTCGGCACCAGGCCCTCGGGGTTCAGCGCTTCGGCGCCGTCCTCGGTCTTCAGCGCGGTCTCGATCACCGGGAACAGCGCCAGCACCGGAATGCCCAGCTTGAGGCAATTCTCGGCGACAGGCAACAGCCGATCCAGCGTGACGCGCTGCACGCCAGGCATCGAAGCTACATCCTGCGTCTGGTTGTGGCCTGCAGTGACGAACACCGGCAGGATCAGATCGCTGGCGTGCAGCCGGTGTTCGCGCACCATCGCGCGGCTGAATTCGTCTTTGCGCAGGCGCCTCGGGCGACTGCTGGGGTAGGCAGGAGGTGTGTGCACGAGACGTTGCCGTAGGGGTTGGGGCTGGAAGTCGGCGGATGATAGACGCAGCGCATGGCGATAATCCGCCGATGCTCTGGATCAAAGCGTTCCACATCGTCTTCGTCACCAGCTGGTTCGCCGGGCTGTTTTACCTGCCGCGCATCTTCGTCAACCTGGCCATGGTGCCCGCCGACAGCCACGCCGAACGCGAGCGCCTGCTGCTGATGGCACGCAAGCTCTATCGTTTCAGCAGCCTGCTGATGGTGCCTGCCATCGGGCTGGGCCTGTGGTTGTGGCTGGCGGGCGGCTACGGCGGCGGCTGGCTGCATGCCAAGGTCGTGCTGGTGCTGCTGGCCGTGGGCTACCACCACATGTGCCGCTCGCTGCTGCGCCAGTTCGAGCAGTTCACCAACCGGCGCAGCGACCGCTGGTTTCGCGTCTTCAACGAGGTGTCGGTGCTGTTGATGATCGCCATCGTCGTGCTGGTGGTGGTCAAGCCGTTTTGATGGGGCGCTGAGCGCAGGCAGCGCCATGGTGCCCCACCGCAGTTCCGCGTCGCTGCTGGCCTGGCTGTACGTGGGGCTGGTCGTCTACGCCAGCTTGTATCCGTGGACCGACTGGCGCTGGCCGAACGCCCCCCCGCTCGCCTTCTTGACGCTGCCCTGGTCGCGCTACTGGACGGCATTCGATCTGGTCTCGAACCTGCTGGGCTACATGCCCCTGGGCTTCCTGATCTTCACCGCCCAGGTGCGCGGTGGCCGCTCGCCCGTGATCGGAGCCATCCACGCGACGTGGATGGCCTCGGCGCTGTCGCTGGCGATGGAGCTGACGCAGAACGGCCTGCCTTCGCGCATTCCGTCGAATGTCGATTGGGCACTCAACATGATCGGTGCCGCTGGCGGTGCGGCGCTGGGGACCATGATGAAGTCGCTGGGCCTGCTGGAGCGCTGGCAGCGGCTGCGCGATCGCTGGTTTGTCGACCGCAGCGCGGGTGCGCTGGCGTTGTTGCTGCTGTGGCCGGTCGGCCTGTTGTTTCCAACGTCGGTGCCATTGGGCCTGGGCCAGGGGCTGTCGCGGCTGCGGGAGGTGCTGGCGTCGGTGGTCGCCGACACCCCGCTGGCCGAATGGGGGCGCACGGCGCTTGCCGCTCCAACGTTCGCCACCGAGTTGCCACCCGCCAGCGAACTGAGCGCCATCGCCCTCGGCCTGCTGGCACCCTGCCTGCTGGGCTACGCGGTGTCGCGCCCGGGCTGGCGCCGCGCCTTGCTGGCCGCAGGCATCACGCTGGCTGGTGTCGGGGCGACCACGCTGTCGACCGCGCTCAATTTCGGGCCTGACCACGCGCTGGCCTGGTTGACCGAGAGTGCGGGCCTCGGCCTCGGCGTCGGCGCACTGGCGGCGATGCTGCTGGCCTGGACGCCGCGGCGCGCCGCCGCTGCGCTGGGCTTGATGGCCTTGACCGCACTGGTCTTGCTGGTGGCCCAGGCGCCGCAGGACGCCTACTACGCCCAAAGCCTGCACGCCTGGGAGCAGGGCCGCTTCATCCGCTTCCACGGTGCCGCACAGTGGGTGGGCTGGTTGTGGCCGTATGCGGCCATGGCGTACCTGCTCGGGCGCATCGCCTCCCGCGACGACGCTTGACGCGGCCGTTCGTCGGGCTGGCAGCGCCAGCCGGTGGCCGTGGCCTCCGTAGAATCCCTGCATGACCTATTTCAGTCGGCACATTTTCTTCTGCCTGAACCAGCGCGCCAACGGTGAGGACTGCTGCGCTGGACAGGGCGCGCAGGCCGGATTCGACCGCTGCAAATCGCGCGTCAAGGCGGCGGGCCTGTCCGGAGCGGGCCAGGTGCGGGTGAACAAGGCCGGCTGCCTCGATCGTTGTGCCGGCGGGCCGGTGGCGGTGGTCTATCCGGAGGCCGTCTGGTACACCTTCGTCGACAACGACGACATCGACGAGATCGTCGATTCGCACCTGGTGCACGGGCGCGTGGTGGAGCGCCTGCTGTTGCCGCCATCGGTGGGCAAGTGACCCCCCGCCGCCCGGTGGCGCTGCGCCTCGCATCATGAATTCACAGACCCGAATGACCACGTGCGACGGCCCGGCAGGCACGCTGGAATGCGCCCTCGATGCGCCTGCCGGTGCGGCCATCGGCGTGGCGGTGGTGTGCCACCCGCACCCACAGTTTGGCGGCACGATGGACAACAAGGTGGTGCAGACCGTCGCCCGCGCCTTGCTGGCACTGGGCTGGTCCACGGTGCGTTTCAATTTTCGCGGTGTGGGCGCGTCGGCGGGCAACTGGGACGACGGGCGAGGCGAGATCGACGACGCGCTGGCCGTGGTGGCCCAGCACCGCGCGCCGTCGCAGCCTTTGCTGCTGGCGGGTTTCTCCTTCGGCGGCTATGTGGCGGCCGAAGCGGCTTCGCGTCTGCCCGAAGCGCAGCGCCCGCAACGCCTGCTGCTGGTCGGGCCGTCGACCGAGAAGCAGCAACTGCCGGTGGTGCCCGAGGACACCGTGGTCATCCACGGCGAAACCGACGAGGTGGTGCCGCTCGCGGCCACGCTGGCCTGGGCACAGCCGCAGTCGCTGTCGGTCATCGTGCTGCCCGGTGTCGGGCATTTCTTTCACGGCCAGCTCGGCTGGCTCAAGCGCGTGGTGACGCAGCAGTTGCAGTCGCCCGGCTGAGCTTCATGTGTCCTGCGCCTCGCTCCTGCGGCGCCCGCGACGTCCCGTTTCTTCGCTTGCTGATTGATTCCTGATGACTGTCTTTCGCCGTGTGGTGTCGCGTTTGTTTTTCACGGGATGGTTTGCGAGCAGCGCCGCCCTCATCGCCAGCAGCGCGTGGGCCCAGGCGCCGCTGCCGCCGGAGATCGCTGCGCGCAGCTATTTGCTGCTCGACCTGACCAGCAACCAGACGCTGGCCGAGCGCGACGCCGATGCGCCCGCCGAGCCCGCGTCGCTGACCAAGCTGATGACGGCCTATGTGGTGTTCACCGCGCTGCAAGACAAGAAGCTCACGCTGACCCAGCCGATCGCGGTATCGCGTCGCGCCTGGGAAGAGCGCAAGGGCGGTGGCTCGCTGATGTTCATCGACACCACCATGACGCCGACCGTGGACGAGTTGCTCAACGGCATGATCGTGCAGTCGGGCAACGATGCGTCGGTGGCGCTGGCCGAAGCGGTGGGTGGCACGCTCGACCAGTTCGTGGCGATGATGAACCGTCAGGCCCAGGCCTGGGGCTTGAAGAACACCCACTTCAAGAACGTCACCGGCCTGACCGAGGCCGGTCACACCAGCACCGCGCGTGACCTCGCGGTGATCGCCAGCCACATCATCCGCGACCACCCGAAGGAGTATGGGTACTACTCGGTCAAGGACTACAAGTACAACAACATCAGCCAGCCCAACCGCAACCTGCTGCTGCGCCGCGACCCGAGTGTCGACGGCATGAAAACCGGCTACACCGAAGCGGCCGGCTACTGCCTGATCGCCAGCGCGCAGCGCGAGTACCCGAACCTCGGTGCGGGTGGGGTAGGTGATGGCGCGGGCGGTGGATCGCGCCGCCTGCTCAGCGTGGTGTTGAACACGGTGTCGATGGAAGCCCGCGCCAACGAAAGCCAGAAGCTGTTGAACTGGGGCTATGCTGCCTTCGAGACGGTGCGGCTGTTCGATGCTGGCAAGCCGGTGACCCGCGTGCCGGTGTGGCAAGGCAAGGCGGCGCAGGTCGCGCTCGGCGCCCAGGGCGGCGTGTTTGTCACCATGCCCAGGGGGGAGGGCAGCAAGCTGCAGACCCGGATCGAGCGCACCGAACCGCTGATCGCGCCGCTGGCCAAGGGCCAACGTGTGGGCACCATCAAGGTCAGCACCGCGGCGGGCACGCCTGTTGCCGAGGTGCCGCTGGTGGTGCTGGCGCCGGTTGAGATTGCCGGTGTGTTCAGCCGCACCTGGGATGCGCTGCGGCTGTGGATCAAGTAATCTGTGGCGGCTGGCTCGACCGGCCCGCACGACGACCCCGGAGACCCTGCCATGCAAACCCTGCCCGACACGCTGTGCTACCTGAACGGCGACTACACCCCGCTGAACACGGCGAAGGTGTCGGTGCTCGACCGCGGCTTCCTGTTCGGCGACGGCATCTACGAGGTGGTGCCGGTGTACGCCCGCCGCGTGTTCCGTTTCGACGAGCACATGGCGCGCCTAGCCCGCAGCCTGGCCAAGGTGCGCATCGCCAACCCGCACAGCGCCGCCGACTGGCTGGCCCGCTGCCGCAAGCTGATCGACGCGCACCCGGCCGACGACCAGCTGCTGTACCTGCAGGTGACCCGTGGCGTGGCCTTGCGCGACCATGTGATGCCCGCCGACATCGAGCCCACGGTGTTCATGATGACCAGCGCGATGAAGCCGCCGAGTGCCGAGCAGCGCCATCGCGGCGTGGCCTGCACCACCGCGCGCGACTTCCGCTGGGAGCGCGGCGACATCAAGAGCATTTCGCTGCTCGGCAATGTGCTGGCGCGGCAGATGTCGGCCGACCATGGTGCCGTGGAGACCATCCTGTTCCGCGACGGCTTCCTGACCGAGGCCGCGGCGTGCAATGTGTGGGTCGTGCATGAGGGCGCGTTGCTGGGGCCGCCCAAGAGCGAGCATGTGCTCGAAGGCATCCGTTTCGAGCTGATCCGCGAGCTGTGCGACGACGTGGGCATCGCCTTCAACCTGCGGCCGATCTCCGAAGGCGAGGTGATTGCAGCCGATGAATTGATGCTGAGTTCCGCCACCAAGGAGGTGTTGCCGGTGACCACGCTGGACGGTGAATCGGTGGGGCACGGCGCCTTGCGCGGCAAGCCGGGCCCGGTGTACGCCAAGCTGTATGCCGCTTACCAGCGCGCCAAGGCAGCGCAACGGGTGTGAGTCCCATGCCGATGCAAAGCACGCCCGCCGATCAGTCGCTGATCGAGTACCCGTCGCTGTTCCCGATCAAGGTGATGGGCGCCAACGTCGATGGCTACACCGAAGCCGTGCTCGAAGTGGCGCGGCGCTTCGACCCGCTGCTCGATGACAGTCGCATCGAAACCCGCCTGAGTTCGGGCAACAAGTACCTGGCCCTCACCGTGACGGTCACCGCCACCAGCCGCGAGCAGCTCGACGACCTGTACCGCGCGCTGAGCTCGCACCCGATGGTGAAAGTGGTGCTGTAGGGCTGGACGCCAGCGCATGATCTTGCCGATCCTGGTTCACAAGGGGCGCGTCGATGCCGCCACGACGATCGCGGCGATGCGGGCCCACACCGAAGCACGCATCGTCGCCGACGCGCCGACGCCCGATGAGATCTGGCTGTGCGAGCACCCGCCGGTCTACACCCAGGGGTTGGCCGGCCGGGCCGAGCACCTGCGCGATGCCGGCGACATCCCGGTGATCCAGACCAACCGCGGCGGCCAGATCACTTACCACGGGCCGGGCCAGGTGGTGGCCTACCCACTGATCGACCTGAAGCGGCTGGGCATCTACGTCAAGGAATACGTCTACCGCCTTGAACACTGCGTGCTGCAGACGCTGGAGGCGTTTGGTGTCACCGGCCACCGTGTGCCGGGCGCACCGGGCATCTATGTGCGGCTGGACGATCCCTTCGGCCACGCGCCGCTGGAGCGCCTGCCGCCTGCCGAGCGGCTGGGCGTGACCGCGCCCGATGCGTTTCAGGGCCTGGGCAAGATCGCGGCACTCGGCGTCAAGGTCAGTCGCCACTTCACCTACCACGGCGTCGCGCTGAACGTGGCGATGGATCTGAGCCCTTTTCAGCACATCGACCCCTGCGGCTACGCGGGGCTCGCCACGGTCGATCTGGCTACACTGGGTGTCCATGTCGATGTGGCGTCGGTGGCGCAGCAGCTCGGCGCCCGGCTCGCCGCCCATCTGGCGCCCTGACCGCCAAGCGCGACCGACGACGCCGTCCCTCGAAAGACCGAGATGCCCTCCGATGCCCTGACCCCCGTCGCCGCCGCCCCGAACGCCGTCGGCTACGACGCCAGCGCCAAGCAGAAATCGCAGGCCAAGACCTCGCGCATCCCGATCAAGATCGTCCCTGCCGAGACGCTGAAGAAGCCGGACTGGATCCGCGTCAAAGCGGGTTCTTCCAGCAGCCGCTTCTACGAGATCAAGCAGATCCTGCGCGAACACCAGCTGCACACCGTCTGCGAGGAAGCCTCGTGCCCGAACATCGGCGAGTGCTTTGGCAAGGGCACCGCGACCTTCATGATCATGGGCGACAAGTGCACCCGGCGCTGCCCGTTCTGCGATGTCGGCCACGGCCGGCCCGATCCGCTGGACGCCAACGAGCCGCTCAATCTGGCGAAGACGATCGCCGCGCTGAAGCTGAACTACGTGGTGATCACCAGCGTCGACCGCGACGACCTGCGCGATGGCGGCGCTGCGCATTTCGTCGAGTGCATCCGCCAGACGCGGGCCTTGTCGCCGGCCACCCGCATCGAGGTGCTGGTGCCCGATTTCCGCGGCCGTGACGACCGCGCGCTCGAGATCCTGAAGGCCGCGCCGCCCGACGTGATGAACCACAACCTGGAGACCGCGCCTCGGCTGTACAAGGAAGCGCGGCCCGGCAGCGATTACGCCTTCAGCCTGAACCTGCTGAAGAAATTCAAGGCGCTGCACCCCGACGTGCCTACCAAGAGCGGCCTGATGGTGGGCTTGGGCGAGACCGACGAGGAAATCCTGCAGGTCATGCGCGACATGCGCGAGCACCACATCGACATGCTGACCATCGGCCAGTACCTCGCGCCCAGCGGCCATCACCTGCCGGTGCGCCGCTATGTGCACCCCGACACCTTCCGCATGTTCGAGGCCGAGGCGGCGAAGATGGGTTTCACCCACGCCGCCGTCGGTGCGATGGTGCGCAGCAGCTACCACGCCGATCAGCAGGCGCACGCGGCCGGTGTGGCGGGGGTGGGCGCTCCCGTGCTGTCGCGCTGAGCCGAGTCAACGCAGGGACGCGGGCCGACGTTCTTTCAAATCCCCCACGGTCATCAGGAGGCATCCATGCAACGCAGAAAATTCACCATCGGTCTGTTGACCACGGCCGGGCTGTATGGCGTCGGCTCCACATCGGCGCAAGCGGGGTCGTTGTTGAGTTCGCTCAGCGACGGCGATGCGGCCTCGGGCATCCGTGCGGCCCTCACGCGCGGCGCTGAATCGGCGGTCGGCTTGCTCGGCAAGACCGATGGCTTCCTCGGCAACCCGAAAGTCCGCATCCCCT